>NZ_SZZZ01000015.1:0-127332 GCF_009830025.1 Pantoea sp. Taur | reverse complement strand
TAACCTTCTGAGGTTCATGATGGCGCAGATGGCGTACAGCCTGAAAGGCGTGGAACCTTATCAGATGAGTTTTAAGCAGTCCGCACTGTATCTGAGAAGTCATCTGAGCCTGCTACCGGGCATCTCACCGGGAAAAATACCGCGGATAATGGAAGAGATAATGGCGATGGCTCCAGGGCTGGTGCTGCCGGAAAGAAGAGTGCGGCATTACCCAAGGGCGGTAAAAAAGAGGCCACAACGTTATCCGTTGCGGCCTCCATTAAGATCTTAACTGACAAGCATTACGTCGCGACGGGGTTTTTTCATTACAGCGACGTTAATTGCTGGCTGGAGCGGCTTTTGCCGCCTCACCTTCCGGCTTGGCTGGCGTCGCATCTGACTGCGCTTTCTGCGCTGCGGCGGCATCGGCTTTCGCTTTGTCCTCCGCCGCTTTCTGTGCAGTGGTTTTCTCAGCTTTCGCTTTATCCTCAGCTGCTTTTTGGGCAGCCGCTTTGTCAGCCTTCACTTTCTCTTCAGCGGCTTTAGCATCAGCCGCTTTCTGCGCAGCTGCTTTGTCCGCTGCGGCTTTATCTGCAGCCGCTTTATCTGCAGCGGCTTGATCCGCTTTAGCTTTAGCGTCGTCATTGGCGGCAGCAGGCGCAGGTTGTGCCGCTGGCTGTGCCGGAGCAGCCGGCTGCAGCGGGGTACCCTGCAGTGCAGTATTCAACGCAGTAGCAAACTGATCCCAGCTGCAGTAGCCGTTGGCATCGGCATCACAGCCTGCCAGTTGCAGCGTGACACGCTTCGGCGGGTTTTTCAGGCTCAGTACATCAGCATTACGCAGTTGCTCTGCGGTCTGATAAACGTATTCCACTTTCAGCAGATCTTTGTTGTTTTTAGCATCGTGCCAGCGCTCAAACACCACCTGGCCACCGATGGGCGTTTTCTCATCGTTACCCGGCAGCTCGTATGGCTTAACCTGCAATGCGCTCAGCAGTGAGGCAATATTCGAATCATGCCCCACCATCACGGTGACTTTCGGTGCGTTCGCTTTGTCCTAGTCCACTAGCTGGCTGCGGATGTAATCCACCAGCGGTGCGGCCACTTCACGCGCGACATCGGGAGAAGTGAACAGCGCATCCTGATAACCATTTTTGATTGCCGCAAGGGATTTCCACTGCTCAGGAGTTTTAATCTGGCCCCAGGCCACCTGATCGGCCGGGAAACCTTCGTAATATTGCAGCGTGAAGGCATCAACCAGCGAATTGCCGATTTTCAACGGTCCATTCACGTTAGGCTCTTTGCCATTTTCTGCGCTGAAGGTGTTGTCACCGCCGCTCAGATCACACTGTTTTTTGCCGTTACAGGCCGGTGCCGATTTGTAATCAACAATTTTTTCTAACTGCTGGAAAGCCGGTTTCAGCGCCAGCTTCTCATTCGCAGCCGTCATCGCCGCCAGTGCTTTCTTATTAAATTCGTCGCTGCCGTCCGTGATCACCGGATTAAAGATAGGATCCATGGTGCCCATCGCATCCTGATGCGTCACGGAAATATCACAACCCGGGAAAGCGCCAGTAATGAAGTATTGCGCGGTGGCGACCGTACGTTGCAGGCTGTTGGCATAGACAAAGATGTTGCTGCTATCCGGGCAGGTGCCGCTTTCCACCAGGCCCTGCTGTGCCAGCCACTGACGGGTATAGTTACCCATGTAGACTTCCAGCACGCCGCCTTTGGTGGTTAACTCGCCGCCGGGCACATCCCACTGCGGCCAATTCTTCTTGGTGGATTGTTCCAGCACGCTTCCGTTGTTGGCTAACGGTGCGCGCAGATTGTGACGGCTCAGCATCAGCACTTGCTGTAACTGCATATCTCCATCTGCCGCGTAAGCAGACATACCGATCGGGAGCGCAGCGATAACTGACAACGCGCAAAGACTCAGTTTCTTGATCATTGTGCCTATTCCATAATTCATCAGTGAAACACTCTGGCATTCAAACGATTAGCTCGCCATTGAGCGAATTACCGCACAGTGTAACCCAGCTTGCCTCGGAAAATCGCCAGATGTTTACAAAAACCGTGAATGGAATATAGCAGTAAACGCGCGTGCCGTCGGTTAACGGCAGCAGATTGAAAAGCAACGGGATGTTTTTCGGAATTCCGGAACGCAGAAAAGCAAAAAGCCCGCATTTCTGCGGGCTTCTTTAATATGGCGGAGGAACAGAGATTCGAACTCTGGGATGGTTTCCCATCGACGGTTTTCAAGACCGTTGCCTTAAGCCACTCGGCCATCCCTCCGGAAATCTTTTTGTCACTTCACTCTGCAAGAGTGATGGCGGAGGAGGAGAGATTCGAACTCTCGGATGGTTTCCCATCGACGGTTTTCAAGACCGTTGCCTTAAGCCACTCGGCCACCCCTCCGCAATGAGGCGCACTATAAACATCCCCCCGAACGATGTAAAGCGCGGATTGAATCGTTCGCCTGAAAAACAGCCAAAATCCATTTTTTCGCTGTCAAAATCACCATTCTGCTCAGTGAAACAGCAATTTATCGCGTAAAGATGGGTAAAACGACTTTGCTGTCTGGGAGCCGTTGCGTATCCTCAGGCCATATTTGGTGTTCTCTCTCTATAATGGAGCGCATGATGGATAGAATAATTAGCTCGTCACAGCAGCAATCGCTGATCAGCACCCACAAAGTGCTGCGCAATACCTACTTTTTACTTGGCCTGACGCTGGCGTTCTCCGCGGTCACTGCCACGCTCAGCACCGTTTTTGCTCTGCCCTCTCCCGGATTAATTTTGATGCTGGTCGGTTTTTACGGTCTGATGTTCCTGACCTACCGTCTGGCGAATAGCCCGGCAGGTATTCTGGCGGCCTTCGCCTTTACTGGTTTCCTCGGTTATTGCCTTGGCCCAATCCTAAGTTCCTTCCTTGCTGCAGGCATGGGTGATGTGATTGCCATGGCGCTGGGCGGTACGGCGCTGGTGTTCTTCTGCTGTTCGGCCTACGTCCTGACCACGCGTCGTGACATGTCCTTCCTTGGCGGCATGATGATGGCTGGCTTCGTGGTGCTGCTGGTTGCGGTCGTGGCGAATATCTTCCTGCAACTGCCAGCGCTGCATCTGGCGATCAGTGCGCTGTTTATCCTGTTCTCAGCGGGTGCGATTCTGTGGGAAACCAGTAACATCATTCATGGCGGCGAAACCAACTATATCCGCGCCACCGTGAGCTTGTATGTGTCGCTGTATAACATCTTTGTCAGCCTGCTGAGCCTGTTAGGCTTCGCCAGCAAAGATTAAGCTGCAGACATAAATGTCCAAAACCCCGCTTCGGCGGGGTTTTTGCTTTTTAGCCGTTGGCGAACTTACAATACGCCGATTGATGCTGTGAGGAATGACTGTGATTTTTGCCGGTAAAGAGATCGCCACCGATGCGGAAGGCTACTTAAAAAATAGTGCGGACTGGAGCGAAGCACTCGCTGCGGTGATTGCTGAGAATGAAGCCATTGTGATGAGTGAGGCTCACTGGGAAGTGGTGCACTTTGTGCGCGCCTTCTATCAGGAGTTCAATACTTCTCCTGCGGTGCGCATGCTGGTGAAAGCCATGGCGCAGAAATATGGCGAGGAAAAAGGCAATAGCCGCTACCTGTTCCGACTGTTCCCGGAAGGCCCGGCAAAACAAGCCACTAAAATTGCCGGTTTGCCAAAACCTGCCAAGTGCTTGTAATTAGCCCGTTGTAAATCGCGTGGGCATCGGCGTGGGTTGATGAGGTTCCACCAGCACTTTATCAACCCGAGCGCTGGTCGGCCCACCTGCTTTTAGCCAGGCGATTAACGCCTCCACTTTTTGTTCATCGCCAGCGGCCAGCACTTCAACACTGCCGTCGCGCAGGTTGTGCGCATAACCGGTAACGCCCAGTTTATTGGCCTGTGACTGGGTGTAATAACGAAAGCCTACCCCTTGCACTATACCGTGCACCCAGATTTTGTAGCACGTGTTCGCCATGGCTATCTCCCCATTGTGCGTTGCAATTTGCCGCCATCCACCGGAAAATGGCGCCTCATTTTTTCAGGTAAGCATAGCAAACATGACCGTTCGATTGATTCTCGCTAAGGGACGTGAAAAATCCCTGCTCCGCCGCCATCCGTGGGTGTTCTCAGGTGCCGTTGCCCGTATGGAAGGTAAAGCCCAGTCTGGTGAAACTATTGATGTCTGCGACAGCAATGGTAAATGGCTGGCCCGTGCCGCTTATTCTCCACAGTCACAAATTCGCGCGCGCGTCTGGAGCTGGCAGCAGGATGAGTCAATCGACATCGCCTTCTTTGTCCGCGCTTTTGAAAAAGCGCAGCAGTGGCGCAAATGGTTGGCGCAACGTGATGGCCTTGATAGCTATCGCCTGATTGCCGGTGAGTCGGATGGCATGCCTGGCGTGACCATTGACCGTTTCGGCAACTTTATGGTGCTGCAGCTCCTGTCCGCCGGTGCTGAATATCAACGCCCGGCGATTCTCTCTGCCTTACAGCAGTGCTTCCCAACTTGCGCGATTTACGATCGTTCTGATGTTGCCGTGCGCAAAAAAGAAGGACTGGAACTGACACAAGGCCCAGTCACTGGTGAACTGCCGCCGCCGTTACTGCCGATTACCGAACATGGCATGAAATTGCTGGTCGATATTCAGGGTGGCCATAAAACCGGTTACTACCTTGATCAACGTGACAGCCGTTTTGCCACGCGCCGCTATGCTGAAAACGCTCGCGTGCTGAACTGCTTCTCTTACACCGGCGGATTTGCCGTGTCGGCTCTGATGGGTGGCTGCCGCGAAGTGATTAGCGTGGATACGTCACAGGATGCGCTGGATGTGGCGAAACAGAACGTTGAGCTCAATGGCCTCGATCTGTCTCGTGCACAGTTCGTGCGTGATGATGTCTTCAAACTGCTGCGTCGCTACCGTGACAGCGGCGAAAAGTTTGACGTGATCGTGATGGATCCGCCGAAATTTGTTGAGAACAAGAATCAGCTGATGGGCGCCTGCCGCGGATATAAAGATATTAATATGCTGGCGATGCAGTTGCTGAATCCTAACGGTATTCTTCTGACATTCTCTTGCTCAGGACTGATGGCCACCGATCTGTTCCAGAAAATTATCGCCGATGCCGCAGTGGATGCGGGTCGTGATGTACAATTTGTAGAGCAGTTCCGTCAGGCAGCCGATCACCCCGTGATCGCCAGCTATCCTGAAGGTCTTTATCTGAAAGGTTTTGCCTGCCGCGTGCTGTGACTTGAAAATCTGTACCCTGCCTCCATATTAGAGACAGGGCACAGTTTTGGGAGGCACCATGATTACCAGTAAATTTGGCATTGGACAGCAGGTCCGTCACCGTCTCTCCGGGGTGCTCGGCGTTATTGTGGATGTCGATCCGGAGTTTTCTCTCGATGAACCCGAGCAGGATGATGTGGCGGCCAGTGAAACGCTGCGCGCCGCACCCTGGTATCACGTAGTGATGGAAGATGAAGAAGGCGAACAGGTTCACACCTATGTTGCTGAAATTCAGCTCGCCGGTGAAACGTCGTATGAGCATCCTGAGCAACCTTCGATGGATGAACTTGCTGCTTCCATCCGGCAGCAGTTGCAGGCACCTAGCCTGCGCCATTAATGACAACGGCGACCTCGGTCGCCGTTTCAGCTTTACGACGCTATGGGCGGAATACCCAGACGCGGAATTTCAATCTTAGGACAACGATCCATCACCACCGTCATGCCCGCATCGCGCGCTAGCACTGCCGCCTGCTCATTGATCACGCCCAATTGCAGCCACAGTGTATCGGCACCAATGGCAATCGCTTCCTGCGCCACACCCCACGCGGCCTCAGCATTGCGAAACACATCTACCATATCCACTTTACCCGGAATTTCTGCCAGCGTGGCGTAAGCGGTCTGCCCCAGCAACTGCTGCCCCGCCAGTTTTGGACTCACCGGAATAACCTCATAACCCTGATCAAGCAAAAACTTCATCACACCATAGCTTGGGCGATCGGCGCGATCGCTCGCCCCTACCAATGCAATGCGTTTGGTGCGGCTCAATACATCACGAATCGTTTGATCATTCATTTTTTTCTCCTTGTTCGTTCGCCTGAGTGTAGTTGCCATTGCGTGACACAGTGCAAGCCCCTCAGATAAAAACTTTGCGCCTCAGCACGAATAAATATGTGAAAATGTAAATTTACTGCCATAATGTAATAATTTGCTACACATCACCCTTAATCCCCATCCTCCGGGAGTTGAAATGAAGCTGTCTTTGGCTGTTACGAGTTTACTCGTGTTACTCGTATCGGCATCCTGCCATGCCATCACCCTCAAACTCGATCCTGAAATCGACTTGCTGGTGCTCGATGGTCGCAAAATCTCAGGCTCGTTGCTGAAAGGCGCGGATAGCCTGGAGCTGGAGCGTGGGCAGCATCAATTCCTGTTTCGCGTTGAAAAACCTTGTGCGGATGCCACGCATTTTCAGTCGGTGCCGATGATCGTCACGTTCAATGCCAGCGCCACCTCAGTCGCGATTCGTTTACCCGTTCTGGCCAACCGCCGAGAACGCAGCACGTTCGATAAGGCGCTAAATTTCCAGCTCGTTGATGAACGAGGGAATGAAATCACCAGCGTGCGCGATCGCTTACCACAGGGTAGCGATAGCGATCTGGAAAAGGCCATGCTGAATTATAACCGTACTGCCCAGGCGGCATCGGTTCCTCGCTTTGCGCTGCAATCGGTGAGTGCGCCGGATGCCCAGATGAGTCTCGATTTTGCCTGGCAGGATGCGGGAGAGTTACCTTATCTGCAACAGTGGTTTCAGCGCTTTGATGCTGCTACACGCCTGAAATTTATCAGTTGGATGAAAACCTTACGCGCAAGTTGATAGTGTTGAAATGTCAGGGGTAAACTCATGCCTTAAAATTAATGCATGAGAAGAAACAGGAAGCCCTATGGAGCAGACCGTTCGTACCCTTAACGTTCAGAAACACATAGCCCTCGTTGCCCACGATCACTGCAAAGCGACGCTACTGGAGTGGGTTAAAGCCAACCAGAGCGCGCTGCAACCGCATGTGCTCTATGCCACCGGCACCACTGGTAATCTGATTAATCGCCACACCGGTTTAGACGTCAACGCCATGCTAAGCGGCCCGATGGGCGGCGATCAGCAAGTGGGTGCTTTGATTTCCGAAGGGAAAATCGATGTGCTGTTCTTCTTTTGGGATCCGTTAAATGCGGTGCCGCACGATCCCGATGTCAAAGCCCTGTTACGTCTGGCCACCGTGTGGAATATCCCGGTGGCGACCAATCGCGCCACCGCGGATTTCATCATTGAGGCACCGATGTTTGCCCAGCAGTTTGAGATCCAAATCCCCGATTATCAGCGCTATCTTGCCGACCGCCTGAAAGCGTAATGTTCAGGCCTTCCGACTTTGCGGCACGCCCAATTCGCGGAAGTGTTCGACAAAAACGGAAGGCCGATCTTTATCAAACAGCATCCACACTTGCTGACGTGCGCGGGTAATCGCCACATAGGCCAACCGTCGCTCTTCAGCGTCAGGGAAATCTTCCGGCTGGGGTAATAACCCCTCTTCCATAATCGATTCACGCGCCTCAGCGGGGAAGCCATCACGCCCCTCATGCAGGCCCAGCATAATGACAAAATCTGCCTGCTGCCCTTTGCTGGCATGAATGGTCATAAAATCGATCTGCAATTTCGGCCAGCGCGTTTTGGCTTTATCGAGGATGGCAGGACGCAAATGGTGATAGCGCGCCAGCAACAGCACACGCTCTTCCGGCTTCGCATAGCCACTTAATTTATCCAGCAACGGTTCCAGTTGCTCCTGCGGCAGCAGCGTGACTGACTTCTTATTCCCCTTACTCAGACTGTTGAGCGGCTTGCGCAGCTGATGTGGATTCTGCTGCACAAAGCGGTTGGCAATCTCACCGATGCGATCGTTGAAACGATAGGTGGTGTCCAGCACACAGCGATCGCCGTCACCAAAGTAGTGGTGGAAAGCCGTGGTCAGACTCATCTCGGCGCCGCTGAAACGGTATATTGCCTGCCAGTCATCGCCCACCGCGAACAAACTGGTGCGCTTATTCTGCTGACGTAATGCAGTCAATAAAGCGGCACGCTGTGGCGAGATATCCTGAAACTCATCCACGAGAATATGCTTCCACGGACTGATAAAGCGCCCTTTTTCGAGAATGGCAATTGCCTGATGGATCAGCCCGGAGAAATCGACTGCCCCCTCTTCTTTCAACGCACTCTTCCAGGCTTTTAATAGCGGCGCCATCAGTTTGACGCGTTTGCTGAAGTTATCGCGGAAATCTTCTGGTACATCGGCAATCATCGCCGCCTGCGCACCGCCGTGCATGCGCATCAGTCCCAGCCAGCGCTCCATGCGTGAGGCCAGCCGTTGCGCCAACTTGTCATCCTGCCAGAATGGGCCTTCAGCGACCTCCCACTCCAGTTCCTCCTGCAACCATTGACGCCAACCGCTCGCCTGCGCCTTTTTACTGTTGCACTGTTCGCGCCAGGTGTCGATCAGCAGTTGCCGCCGCGCCTTGCTGTCACTTTCAAGCTTGCTGATCACCGGCTGCTTATTGCTGCCTTCGCGGATGATGTGCAATGCCAGCGCGTGAAACGTTCGCGCCTGAATCGCACTCTCACCTAAGCGTTGCTGAATACGATCGTTCATCTCTTCGGCCGCCTGGCGACCAAATGCCAGCAGCAGAATCTGCTCCGGCTGTGACAGCTTGCGTTTCAGCAACCAACCGGCACGTGCCACCAGCACCGAGGTTTTACCACTTCCCGCACCGGCCAGCACCAGTAAGGCGTCTTCACCGTTGACCACCGCTTCGCACTGGGAAGCATTAAGCGGTGTAGTTTCGACAGTGGAGAAAAATTCGTGGTAGTCCTTGATGACCTTCGTCGTCCATTCACGGTTGCGCTGGCGAATGGCGGTTTCACCTTGTTCTAACCACTGCTGGCAAAACTGCCAGCGCGCACGGCAATTATCAAACTCATTCAGGCGCGAAAGTGGCAGCGGTAAGGCGGAAAATTGGCGTTGAATGCTCTCCTTTACCGTAGCCAGTTCGCTACGCTTTAACCAGCGATCCTGTTGCGTGAAGGCGATAATCTCCTGTTCCAAAGCCATCAGGACTTGTGCACTGACTTCGCTCATCTCCTGGCTCCACTGCTGCCAGGCATGCTGCAAGTAATGGAAAAAACGCTGCGTCTCCTGCCATTCCGTGCCGTGCAGGCGTACAACCTTATCTTCTGGCAAGTGAAATTCCAGCTCTCCCCAAACCATGCCGCGTTTACAGGCAATGCTGATTAACTGATTGAACGGGATAAGATATTCGTGACGATCGCCACTGACTTCCACGCCAGCGGCCAGCAGACGCACCCGATTATAGGGATGCTGAGCCAGACGTTTGCCCATTGATGTTGCTTTCAGTTCCATGTCCGCACCGTCTTGTGGAATTCGATTATCGCGCAGTTTACCTGTCAGACTCTTGGCGCTCCAGCCTTAAAACAGGCTAAACTGGGCGACACATATTGCGGATTGCAAAAGGAAAATCGTGTTATGCGCACCGTATTGAATATTCTTAACTTCGTTTTGGGTGGCGTGTTCACCACGCTAAGCTGGCTGTTTGCCACGCTTGTCAGCATTGTGCTTATCTTTACCCTGCCTTTAACGCGATCTTGCTGGGAAATCACTAAACTTTCACTTCTGCCCTTTGGTAATGAAGCGGTGCATGTCGATGTGCTGCGACCTGACAGTAAAAGCCATGTGCTGAATGCTGGCGGAACCTTCCTCAACATTTTCTGGCTGGTGTTTTTCGGCTGGTGGCTGTGTTTGATGCATATTTCTGCTGGCATCATCCAATGCCTGACCATCATCGGTATCCCCGTCGGTATTGCTAACTTTAAAATTGCCGCTATCGCACTCTGGCCCGTAGGCCGCCGTGTGGTCTCGGTTGAAGAGGCTCAGGCCGCGCGTGAAGCGAATGCGCGTCGTCGATACTAAGGCGGACAATTGATGCTTCTGAACGCGATGCCGGGATGGCGACGTTATCTGTTCAATAGCAGCCTGCGTTATTTATTGCGCATTTTCTTCGCGCTGGCAGGGTGTGCCGCCGTTCCGTGGTGGCTGCAGCAAATAGAATGGACCATTCCTTTGACGCTTGGCGTGGTGGCGGCCGCGCTGGCCGATCTGGATGACCGATGGACTGGCCGCCTGCGCAATCTGATGATTACGCTGGTCTGCTTCTGCATCGCTTCGGTATCGGTTGAGTTGCTGTTTCCCTATCCGTGGGCCTTTGCCATCGGTTTGGCGCTCTCGAGTTGGGGCTTCATTTTGCTTGGCGCTTTGGGGCAGCGCTATGCCACTATCGCTTTTGGTGCGCTGCTCATTGCGGTTTATACCATGTTGGGAATTGGCTTATTCCCTCAATGGTGGATGCAGCCCGCCCTGCTATTGATTGGTGCGCTGTGGTACAACCTGCTGACATTTATCGGCCATTTGATTTTCCCGGTACGGCCGGTACAGGAGCAACTGGCGGCCAGCTTTTCTCAGTTGGCGAGTTATCTGGAGGCCAAGGCAAATCTGTTCGATCCAGATGCAGGTGAACAGGATGATGCCAGTACTATTGCCACGGCGATGGTGAACAGCCAGTTGGTGGCGCAACTTAATCAGACGAAAACCACCATTCAGAGTCGCTTGCGCGGCGACCGTGGATCGCGCAGCACACGTCGGAGTTTGCACTACTATTTCGTTGCGCAGGATATTCATGAACGCGCCAGCTCATCCCATCTGCAATATCACCTGCTGCGCGATAACTGGCGCTATAACGAAGTGCTGTTCCGCTTCCAGCGACTGTTGAATATGCAAGCTCAAGCCTGTCGCAAGTTGGCTGAGAGCATCTTGTTAAGACAGCCGTGGCATCATGACAGCAGCTTTGAACGCACTTTTTCCCGGCTGGAAACGGCTTTGGAGAGATTGCAGCAGAATGACCCGCAGGATCCTCACAATCGCGCGCTGTTTTGGCTGCTACGCAATTTGCGTGCGATTGATGCGCAACTGGCCTCGATTGAGTCTGAGCAAGCGCTGGCAGAACCGCCTTCCTCAGCCGATAACCATCTTTCGCGTGAAGGGCTGAGTGGATGGGCGGATATCCGGTTACGGCTAAGTCGTCATCTGACTCCAGGTTCGGCATTATTCCGCCATGCTGTTCGCATGTCCCTCGTGCTTTGCGTTGGCTACGCTTTTATTCAGATTACCGGTCTTCATCGCGGCTACTGGATTTTGCTCACCAGCCTGTTTGTCTGCCAGCCTAACTACAATGCCACGCGCCGCCGGCTTGCCTTACGTATTGGTGGAACACTAGCGGGCATCGCTATTGGCTTACCGGTACTATGGTTAGTGCCCTCTATTGAAGGGCAACTGATTCTCATCGTGCTCAGTGGCGTACTGTTTTTTGCCTTTCGTCAGATTCAGTATGCGCAAGCCACACTGTTCATCACCTTGCTGGTACTGCTCTGCTTTAACCTGCTGGGCGAAGGATTTGAGGTGGCGTTGCCGCGCATTGTTGACACCCTGTTGGGTTGCGGTCTGGCCTGGCTGGCAGTGGCATTTGTCTGGCCCGATTGGCGTTTTCGCAAAATTAGCGCCGTGGCGGATCGTACGCTGAATGCCAATTGTCGTTATCTCGATGCCATCCTTGAGCAATATCATCAGGGTAAAGATAATCGTCTGGCTTATCGTGTGGCGCGTCGTGATGCTCACAATGCCGATGCGGAATTAGCATCGGTGGTCTCGAACATGAGTAGCGAACTTAAGCTTAAGCAACCGCTGCGTGAAAACGCGTTCCGGTTACTGTGCCTGAATCACTCTTTCCTGAGCTACATCTCAGCGCTGGGCGCACATCGCGAACGGCTTTCTGATCCCGCATTGCTCAAAGTTTTAGACGATGCAGTGTGTTTTGTTGAAGATGTGCTGCAGATTGAACGCGTTAACGACAAGCAGGCAGTCGCCATGCAGCAGCAGCTGATGCAGCAGTTAAGTGATATCAAAAACAGTTCGGACGTGCAGGCGCCGCTGGTGATGCAGCAGTTGGGTTTACTGATTGCCCTGCTGCCAGAAATTGCCCGCCTGCGCCGCACATTATCCAGTCATTAATTTAACGTTGCTCCACCGCATTTTTGGGGTGGAGCGTTTTGACATACCACGCGTAGAGCTCATCTCTAATCGCTGCAGGCAATGCGGCCTGGTGATGTCCGGAAATCGCCCCTTCCAATGCCATTAACGTTTTCAGCCCGATATGTTTGTTAACGGCACGCAGTTTGAGCCAGCTCTGGCGCGATCCCATTTCATGCAGCACTTTCACAGAACTGATGCCCACTTTATGCAGCATCATCTCCATGCGCAGGCTAAGGTTAGGCAGATCCTTTAGCCGTAAGGTCACTGTCCGGTTTGCTAACTCATGCTGTGCTGCGTGCAGCGCACTGGCCGACAACCGCAAGAGTTGCTCAGGATCCTGCCAAAGCTTCGCATCCACTTTGAAGTAATTCAGTTGCACTGGTATGCCGCGTTTGCGATAGACCAGCGGTTCAAGAGCACGTTGGGTGTGGTAAGTCTGCAATGCCTCACTGGCACGCAGGTAAAGCGCGTCTTCATTGATATACGCAAAAATGACCTTTTCTACTGTCAGAGCATAGCCACCAAATTGCGTTCGGGATTCGATCTTTCCCAGCGGCGCCAGCTGTGTTTTGGATTGTTTAACGAGTGGATTGTTGGTTTTCATTACAGCTCCTTTCCGTGAATTCTCATTCGAGAAAATTCCTTAAAATCCTGGGTTTTCATCTGGTTAGAAGATAGAAAAAACCCATTAGCTGTTCAATGAATAAAAGCATTTGCTGTGTGCGATGTGCACAATTTGCGAGGTGTTTTCAGAAATTGAGGTTGATCTTTATCCAGGAAGACATTACTGTACATCCATACAGTTCATTACTGAGTGATTAAAACATGCGTACTCAATTCTCTGGCCTTGCTGATCGTTCTCAACGTTTTGCTTCTACAAGCCTGACGCAGCCTTCTCTGGGTGGAATTACTGAACTACGTTACAGCGAACAACCTGGCATGATGCAGTTACTGCTGTTGCCGGTGTTAAAGCAACTCAGCGAACAGTCCCGCTGGCAGCTGTGGTTAACACCAGCGCATAAGCTGAATCGCAACTGGATGCAGCAGTCAGGATTACCGCTTGAGAAAAGTATGCATATCACCGAATCTGAACGACTCACGACAGTGGAAAGTATGGTGAAGGCTCTGCGCACGGGAAATTATAGTGTGGTTTTGGCCTGGATTCCGTACGAATTGAATGATGAAGAGCGGTTTGAACTCGAAATGGCAGCGGCAGAAGGTGAAGCACTAGGTTTAATTATGCGTCCGCAAGGTCACGATCGCGTCTTGTCCAGACAACCAAATACGCCAAAAATTCCCTCAGATTTGTTTCATTAAGTAAAACCAGGAATTTTCTCACGCTTTTTTTTCTTAAGGATGCCGCTAAGCCACTGATTCTTTTCCCGCCAGCTTTGACAATGGTTTAGCCGCATTTTCTCAATTCGCTGGCGAAGATTTTGCCATGTGATTTGTTAAAATGTGTGTATAAATCCCTGTTTTTTTGCTGGCTGGCCTCACATCATACTTGTAACTTTCCAATCTCGTTGTAGACTTTATCTCGCCAGGGTGCTCAATAACCTCCGTTTTTTCGGTAGAGTCAAAAGCGAGCGTTTAGACCCGGCGAAGGATTAACACAAAGAGCAACCTTTTTGCTCATTGCCTATTTGGATGATAACGAGGCGCAAAAATGAAAAAGACAGCTATCGCAATTGCAGTGGCACTGGCTGGCTTCGCTACCGTAGCGCAGGCCGCTCCTAAAGATAACACCTGGTACACCGGTGCTAAACTGGGCTGGTCTCAGTATCACGATACTGGTTACTACGGTAACAACTACGTGAACAACAACGGTCCAACTCACGAATCTCAGCTGGGTGCTGGTGCATTCATGGGCTACCAGGCTAACCCATACCTGGGCTTCGAGCTGGGCTATGACTGGTTAGGCCGTATGCCTAACAAAGGCAGCGTGACCAATGGCGCGTTCAAGGCACAAGGCGTTCAGCTGGCTGCTAAACTGAGCTACCCAATCACTGACGACTTCGACGTGTACACCCGCTTGGGCGGCATGGTATGGCGTGCAGACTCTACTCAGTACAATGGCACCACTGATAGCCGCATCAGCAACCACGACACCGGCGTTTCTCCGCTGGCTGCTGTTGGTGTTGAATACGCACTGACCAAAAACTGGGCGACTCGCCTGGACTACCAGTGGGTTAACAACATCGGTGACGCAGGTACCGTTGGTGCGCGTCCAGACAACAGCATGCTGAGCGTCGGCGTTTCTTACCGTTTCGGTCAGGATGAAGCAGCAGCACCAGTTGTTGCTCCAGCACCTGCTCCAGCGCCAGTTGTTGAAACCAAGCGTTTCACTCTGAAGTCTGACGTACTGTTCAACTTCAACAAAGCAACTCTGAAACCAGAAGGCCAGCAGGCTCTGGATCAGCTGTACAGCCAGCTGAGCTCAATGGATCCTAAAGACGGTTCTGTTGTAGTACTGGGCTTCACTGACCGTATCGGTTCAGAGCAGTACAACCAGAAACTGTCTGAAAAACGCGCTCAGTCTGTAGTTGATTACCTGGTCTCTAAAGGTATCCCTTCTAACAAGATCTCTGCACGCGGTATGGGCAAATCTAACCCAGTGACTGGCAACACCTGTGACAGCGTGAAAGGCCGTAATGCCCTGATCGACTGCCTGGCGCCAGACCGTCGCGTTGAAATCGACGTGAAAGGTATCAAAGACGTTGTAACTCAGCCACAGGCTTAAGTTATCACGCAATAAAAAACCCCGCTCTTGCGGGGTTTTTTTATCTCTTTTCAACTGGCTAACAACACCATCATAGTGCACACATTAGCGCTATTCGTTCTCTGATCCGCCTTTACCCAAAATCGCCTGCAGATCCTGCTTAAGCGTTGACATCTGGCTGGCATACTTCTCTTTGCGCTCGGCATCTTCAATCAACTGCACAATGGTTTCTGATAGCGTGTTGCTGCGACGCTGTGCCAATCCTGCCAAACGCTGCCACACCAGATATTCCAGATCGATCGACTTCTTACGCGTATGCTGATGTTCCGCATTAAAATGCCGCTTACGGCGCGCACGAATAGTCTGCTTCAGACGGTTCTCGAGATCGGGGTGAATGTGCTGAGCTATCCATTCCGCTACCTCTACTGGACTATTTTCCATCGCCAGTAAGGCATCCACCGCAGCCTGCGCGGCGCTGAGCTCAAGATGACGGGTGATCAATTCACCCTCCCGATGCTTTTTCACCAGGTATTTCCACTTCCATCCACTTTCAAGATTTTCGAGTTGCTGGTATTTCATCGGAATCTCATCGTGATCACGTAACAAACTAAGAATAACAGCTTTTTTCCCGGATGCAGCAAGGAAAAACATGTAGCGGTCATCACATTTCGGGCTGGAACTCCACAGTGCTTAACAAGGTTGATTCCTGTATAATCGCGCTTTTCCTAAATCTGACTAATGCGAATATTTTGACCAGCACTCAAATTACGTGGCAAGCCCTGCAGCCGGATAGCATCCGCTACCAATCCATTTTCTCAAACGTCTCACTGGAAGATAGCGATAGTCTTGCCGCGGTTCAGCCGCGTCTGCTGAATGCGCTGGCGCATTTGCATCATCAAACCTTAGGTTTTCCTCTGTTGCTATTACGCAGTCAGGAAAACAGCGATTATCTCGCGTGCATCGCCGAAGCCGCACAGCGCTTCCAGCCCGAAGAGATTGCGCTGTATGGCGGTGACTATCATGTCATGGGCGACACGGTCAGCCTGATGCCGCCCAGCGATGCTAACCGGCCATTCACCAGTCAGGGCGGTGTTCACTTTGCCGACTGGATTGAAGCAGAACAGCTGTTTGGTTGTGTGCGTCAGTACAAAGATCGTATTCAGCCCGAGCCGGGATTGATTCATCAAGCCAATGGCGGCACTTTAATCCTGTCCGTGAATACGCTACTGGCTCAACCACTGCTATGGCTGCGTCTGCGTAAGTGCATCGAGCAAGGCCACTTTGACTGGTATTCGCAGGACGAACGCCAACCGTTGCCAGTGGCCATCCCTTCCCTGCCGCTGCAACTGCGCCTGGTACTTTGTGGCGATCGTGATGCGCTAGCCAGCTTCCAGGAATTGGATGCAGAAGTGCATGAAATGGCACTCTACAGCGAGTTCGAAGAGAACCTGCAGATCACTGATGAAGAGGACATGACCTTCTGGTGCCAGTGGACGCTCACACAAGCTGAACAAGCCGGCCTGGACCAGCCTGCAGCCGATTTCTGGCCGCTCTTGATCAATGAGGCGGTTCGCTTCACGGGTGATCAAGAAACCCTGCCGCTCTGCCCGCGCTGGTTACGCCGTCAGCTGCAGGAAACCGCGCTGCACGGTGACATCATCAATGCTGAAGCATTGAAAGAAGCACTGGAAGCGCGCGAATGGCGTGAAAGCTACCTGGCCGACCGCATGCGTGACGAAATTCTGCTCAATCAGATTATGATTGAAACTGAAGGTGAAGTCGTGGGGCAGATTAACGGTCTGTCTGTAGTGGAGTTTCCAGGTCATCCGCGTCCGTGGGGCGAGCCGTCACGTATCACCTGTGTTGTTCATCCGGGGGATGGTGAATTCACTGACGTTGAGCGTAAAGCCGAGCTGGGCGGTAATATTCATGCGAAAGGCATGATGATTATGCAAGCTTATCTGATCGCTGAACTTGAACTCGAGCAACAACTGCCCTTCTCAGCCTCGTTAGTGTTTGAACAATCCTATTCCGAAGTGGATGGTGATAGCGCCTCACTGGCCGAACTCTGCGCGCTGATTAGTGCACTGGCCAATCAGCCACTAAGCCAGCATATTGCGGTGACCGGTTCTGTGGACCAATTTGGTAATGTGCAGCCTGTTGGCGGCCTGAATGAAAAAATCGAAGGCTTCTTCAGCATTTGCCAGTCACGCGAGCTGACCGGTAAACAAGGCGTTATTCTGCCAGCCAGTAATGTGCGCCATTTGAGCCTCAGCGAAGCTGTGGTTGATGCGGTGAAGCAAGAGCAATTCCACATCTGGGCAATTGAAAGCGTGGATGAAGCGTTACCCTTATTAACCGGCATCGCATGGCAAAGTGAGAGCGGCGAGTCACTGCTCAATACCATTCAAGAACGTATTGCACAGCTGAACCAGCAGGAAATTCGTCATCGTCCGTGGCCATTGCGCTGGCTCAACTGGTTTAACCACAGCTGATTGATTTGCCCAGCGTACAACTGTTCGCTAATATTCGGGCTTCACTAAAAGAAGGCATATTGAGAACATGGTAGATAAACGCGAATCCTATAGCAAAGAAGACCTGGTTGCCTCAGGTCGCGGCGAACTGTTTGGCGAAAATGGACCGCCGCTTCCCTCTGATAACATGTTGATGATGGACCGCGTGGTCATGATGACCGAAGACGGCGGTAAATTTGACAAAGGTTTTGTGGAAGCCGAACTGGATATCCGCCCTGACCTGTGGTTCTTCGATTGCCACTTTAAAGGCGATCCGGTCATGCCTGGCTGCCTCGGCCTTGACGCCATGTGGCAGTTGGTTGGTTTCTACCTCGGCTGGTTAGGCGCTGAAGGTAAAGGACGCGCACTGGGTGTGGGCGAAGTGAAATTCACCGGTCAGGTACTGCCAACCGCGAAGAAAGTCACTTACAAAATTCACTTCAAGCGCGTGATCAACCGCAAGCTGGTAATGGGCGTGGCTGATGGTGAAGTCTTCGTTGACGGTAACCTGATTTACACCGCGACAGATTTGAAAGTGGGCCTGTTTAAAGACACCTCTGCTTTCTAATTCCCCAAACGAAAACCTCCGCATTCAGCGGAGGTTTCTTCCTTCAATTATGGACATCCGACAGTGCTAGGCCACCGCCGACCTGTCCTCCATGGCTTGACGCCAACCTCCCAACCAGTAAGACCGCGCATCGATCATTTGATAGGGGCATATCTCTTTTGAGCGGCCAGTAATACCCGCTTGATAGCCTCGTGAGTGTGCACGTTCCAGGCGGTCTCTTTTCTGTCTCTTCATGCCTCGATTCCCTCATTTCAGGTCTGGTGGATTCTGGGTGGAAAGAAAGAGTGGCGATATAATGTTCAACCACAGTAATGTTCTAACTCCTGGCAGAAGAAAGATCAATGCGCAAAATTCACGCCAATGTCATCATTTTGACGTTAAAACGACATCTATAATTGTCAATTCCGTGTATATCTGGCTGATTAGACGATAAAAAAAGCCCCTGATTTGATGTCCGTCACACAACGGCAAATCAGGGACTTAGCATAAGCATCGAACAAATCTTAATTTAGCGAAATGACACTTTTTGCGATTTGTTGTGCTGTTTGCTGCCAGCCGATAGCCAGAGTACGCACCAGCGCATCATAGCCATCTTCATTTTGCGGCAGAGTCAGATTAAAGCCATGTTTGATTAAGCGCCCTTGATGTTGCAGGAGCCATTCTCCGCTCACCACAACCTGGCCATCATAGCGACCCTGGAAACCGGTCACATTTACCGTCAAAGTATCGTGGCTCTCACCTAATGGAGCACTGGCAACAATTCGGCCCGGCAGTGCTTTGCTGAGGTTGCTGATCAATGTCTGTTGTAGTTGTTGATCCAGCGGACTGGCCCACAAGTTATTGGCAGCAATCACATACTTTACATCGCTGGTTTGATACACCAAACCATTCCCTGCCATATAATCCGGAACCGATACCTGCTCGACCCAAATCATTGGCTGGTTGCCGCTGGATGCGCTGTCTACACGCGCGACATTGCTGCCCGCAGGCAGTTGATAATAGGTGTTTTCGATGGTGCTGCTACACCCTGCCAGGAGCAGCGTCGCAACAATAATCAGCCCTTTTTTCACTGTTTCGCCCTCTTTGGCTGGGAATCCTGGCCCGGTTTGGCTTCAAACACCAGTGCATTGCTCTTGGTATTGAGCGTTTTCAGCACCGGCTGCAACTCGCGTAACACCTGATCAAGTCGCTGCATGTCACCCACCAGTTTGTTATAAGCCGGTGACCCCGGCTGCAAGCCTTTCATGCTGCGATTCAGTTCGCGCAAGGTCTGCTGCATATCTTCCGGCAGCGTTTTCATCGCTGGGCTGGCAGTAATGTGATTGAGGTTATCCAACGTTTTCTGCAGCTGCTGCATCGTACGCTGGCTCTCTTTCAGGGTGCCTGTCGCTTCGGTGATCATCGGGTTCAATGGCAGACCGTTGATCTTATCCAGCGCTGCTGTGAGCTTCTGCTGAATCTGACTTAATCCACCACTGACCGTTGGAATCACCTCCAGGCCCGCAATCTCATTTGGACCTTTATACGCCGGTGCGTTGTCATAGAAGTCCAGATCGATATACAGCGCACCCGATAAGAGGTTACCGGTTTTCAGCGTAGCGCGCAGACCCCGCTTCTTGCCATCCTGCAGATGCTGCTCAAGATTGAAATCTCCGCCCAGACGGCTGATAAAGCGATCCGGTTCGATACGAATCAATATCGGAACACGATAATCGTTATTCAACGCCTGATTGACACCTGGAATGGTGTAAGGCACTTGCGAGACGGTACCCAGACGAATGCCGCGGAACTCAACCGGTGCGCCTACCTGCAAGCCACGAATCGAATCGGTAAAGAACAGCAGGAAATCGGTGTGGGTGGTATATAACGAATCCTGGATGCTGCGCTGATCGTCAAACAGATGGTATTCCGCTTTATTTTCGGCGATCTGCCCCAGCTCCGCGCCATCTGGCACATCAAAACTAACGCCACCGCTAAACAGCGTAGTCAGTGAACCCATTTCCACCCGCATGCCCGAGGCAGACATATCGACGGCGATACCGCTGTCTTTCCAGAAACGGACATTGGTCGTGATCAGACGATCGTACGGAGCGGCGATGAACAGTTGATAGGTCATCATGCGTTTATCGGTATCAAAGGTGCTGGATTCCACCGTACCCACGCGATAGCCACGGAACAGCACCGGATCGCCCGCATTAAGCTGTCCGGCTTTTTTACTGTCGAGTGTGATGCGAATGCCTTTGGCATCCGGCGGTGCCAGAGGTGGCGCATCCAGCAGTTGATAGCGCTCCGGTTGATCGCCCTTCGTACCTGGCTGCAATTCAATATAGGCACCCGAGAGTAATGTGCCGAGACCGGTAATCCCTTCGCGCCCGATTTGCGGTTTCACCACCCAGAATACGCTGTCGCCATGCAACAGTTTTTCCATCCCGGAATTGAGGCGTGCTTTGATCTCCACATGGTGCAGATCGTCAGTTAATACTGCACTTTCCACTACGCCAACATTGACACTGCGGCTCTTAATGGTGGTTTTTCCGGCTTCTATACCCTCAGCGCTTTCGGTGATCAACGTCACCTCCGGACCCTGATGGCTGAAATGATAAAATAAGATCCAGCCACCAATGAATAGCGTGACGATGGGTACGATCCAGACCGGTGACCAGCGTTTAATCTGGTCGACCTTAGCAGTCCCGTGATGGTTGTCCGTCAAGACGCGGCTCCTTTCGTTCAGTTTCCCGTAATCGATCCCAAATCAGGCGCGGATCAAACGTCATCGCTGCAAACATGGTAAGAATCACTACCATGGCAAACAGCAGCGCGCCTGGCGCAGGGTAAACACTCATTAGCTGCCCCATCCGCACCAACGCGGATAACACAGCGATGACAAACACATCAATCATTGACCAGCGGCCAACAAATTCCACCACCTCATACACCACGTGCATCTTCTCATCATCACGCCGGCCACGACCACTGGCGTGCCAGCAAAGCCAGGCAATCGCCAGCATCTTGAGTGAAGGCACCATGATACTGGCGATAAAGATCACCAGCGCCACTGGCCAGGAGCCATCGCTCCACAGCAGAATCACCCCGGCCATAATGTTCGAGGGATACTGCGAGCCAAGCGTCTCGGTGACCATAATCGGCATGATGTTTGAGGGAATGTAGAGCATCACCGAGGTGATCAAAAGTGCCAGCGTCCATTGCAAGCTGTGCTTACGTCGCGGTGCAGCGACCACGCCACAGCGGGGACACTCAGCCTGCCCGACAGATAAGATAGCGGTACAGCAAGGGCAACTGCGCAATCCCTGCTTCAACCCACTGATTCCGGCTTGCGGCACCATCGGCAATGCCGGGAGTGGACCCATGCACTGCCACACCCATCGCCGATCTACACACTGAAATGCGCGCAGCTGTAATACACAGAATAGACACCACGGCCAGAAACTGCTGCCAAGGCCAATTTCGCCGTAGGCCATCAGTTTCACAAAGCTCACCAGCACGCCCGCCATAAAGATTTCGGCCATGCCCCAACTGCGCAGCTGGAATAAAATACGCGCCAGCCCAAGGCGCAGACTGTGCGGCATACGCACGCGATTCACCAACAGCAGAATGGTGATCATGCAGAATGCGGGAATCCCCTGTACAAACAGCAGAAACAGTGTCGCCAGGCTGCGGTAATCTTCACGATCCATCACCGCGGGAATTTCGAGCAGCGAGATTTGGCTGCTCAGCCCGGCCACATGCATATTGATAAAGGGAAATAGATTCGCCAGCACCAGCATAAACAGTGCCGCGAAAGCGTACCCGGTGGGACGTTTTCGCGGCTCATGCCAGTTAGCGGTCAGCGTGGTATGACAACGTGGACAGCGCGCACGACTGCCCACCGGCACGGCAGGCAATTTTACGGTTAAATCACACTGTGGACAGAGCATCCACTGGTGCGCCTGATCCGTTGCACACATACTGACTTCCTCTGTGTTACGCGCCGTTTTTCAGCGCTTCCAACTCTTCCCAGCGCTCAAACGACACTTCCAGCTCTTTTTCCGTCTGCGCTAACGCATCCAGAAGCGGTTGAGTTTTGTCGTGCGGCTGGCTGAAAAAGTCCGGATGGCTCATTTTCGCCTGCAGTTCGCCGATACGTGTTTCCAGTTGCTCCAGTTTTTGCGGCAGCTGTTCCAGTTCACGCGTCAGGTTATAGCTGAGTTTGTTCGCGCTACGTTTTGGCTCCTGATTTTTCTCTGCCGCTTTGGGCGCAGCGGATGCGGTTTTCACCGTAGCGGACTTGGTTTGCTTATAGGCGCTACGCTGCAACTGCGCATCGTGATAGCCGCCGACAAAGGCACCAATCTCACCGTTGCCTTCAAAGATCCAGCATTCGGTCACGGTGTTATCGACGAATTGACGATCGTGGCTCACCAGCATCACGGTGCCCTGATAACCATCCACCAGCTCTTCCAGCAGCTCCAGCGTTTCGACGTCGAGGTCGTTGGTCGGTTCATCGAGAATCAACAGGTTGCTGGGTTTCAGGAACAAACGCGCTAACAGCAGGCGGTTACGCTCACCACCGGATAACGCACGCACTGGCGTCATCGCACGCTTCGGATGGAACAGGAAGTCCTGCAGATAGCCCAGCACATGGCGCGGCTTACCGTTCACCATCACTTCCTGCTTACCTTCCGCGAGGTTATCCATCACGGTACGATCCGGATCCAGTTCAGCACGGTGCTGGTCGAAGTACGCGATCTCCAGCTTAGTCCCGCAGTGCACGCGACCACTGTCCGCTTTTAACTCATCCAGCATCAGACGCAGTAAGGTGGTTTTACCACAGCCGTTCGGGCCAATCAGGGCGATCTTATCGCCGCGCTGCACCTGAGTGGAGAAATCGCGCACCAGCGTTTTGCCATCCACGCTGTAATTGACGTTTTCCATCTCAAATACAATCTTACCTGAGCGAGCGGCTTCGCCGACCTGCATGTTGGCTTTGCCCATCACATCACGGCGTTCTGAACGTTCACGACGCAGCGCTTTTAATGCGCGCACGCGGCCTTCATTACGGGTACGGCGCGCTTTGATGCCCTGGCGAATCCAGACTTCTTCCTGCGCCAGCTTGCGGTCAAACTCCGCGTTCTGCATCTCTTCGACGCGCAGTGCTTCTTCTTTACCCAGCAGGAATTGATCGTAATCGCCCGGCCAGGAAACCAGTTTACCGCGGTCGAGATCGACAATACGCGTCGCCATATTGCGGATAAACGAACGGTCGTGCGAGATAAACACGATGCTGCCGGTAAAGGTCTTGAGGAAGGTTTCCAGCCAGTTGATAGTTTCAATATCGAGGTGGTTAGTCGGTTCATCAAGCATCAGCACGCGTGGATTGCTCACCAGCGCACGGCCCAGCGCGGCTTTACGCAGCCAACCACCGGAGAGTGAGGAAAGCTCAGTGTCAGCTTCCAGACCAATCTGCTGCAATACGTCATTGATACGGCTATCGAGCTGCCACAAATTCTGATGATCCAGAATGGTTTGCAGACGACCCATTTCGTTGAGGTTTTTCTCGCTCGGATCTTCCATCACCAGATGAGAAATCGCGTGATAAGCTTTCAGATGCTCAGCCTGCTCCGCAACGCCCTCCGCCACAAAATCGTAGACTGAACCGGTAATGTTGCGAGGTGGGTCCTGTTGCAGGCGCGCCACCACTAAATCTTGTTCGTAAATAATGCGGCCATCATCCAGCGGTTGTTCGCCGTTAATGATTTTCATTAATGTGGATTTACCGGCACCGTTACGGCCCACCAGACAGACGCGTTCGCCCTCTTCGATGTGCAGTTCGGTGTTATCCAACAGCGGCGCATCGCTGAATGAGAGGTAAGCGCCATGGATACTGATCAGTGACATAAAACTTATTCCTTACCGGCGTGGCTAACCAGCCAGCAGTTGTGAATTTGACGGTTGCGTGCGAAATCTTGCGACAACGTTTTTTGGGTAATTTCCTGCGCCTGTAAGCCCAGAGCGGCTAAACCGTCCAGGTCCATTTTGAAACCGCGCTTGTTATTCGAGAACATAATGGTGCCACCGCGACGCAGCAGACGTTTCAGATTCTGCATCAGCATCATGTGGTCACGCTGCACGTCAAAATCGTCTTCCATTCGTTTGGAATTCGAGAAAGTCGGCGGATCGATGAAGATCAAATCAAATTGTTCGTCACTGTCACGCAGCCAGCTCAGGCAATCGGCGTGCATCAGTCGATGCTGACGTCCGGTCAGACCGTTAAGACGCAGGTTGCGCTCGGCCCATTCCAGATAAGTGCGAGACATATCCACGGTGGTGGTGGTTTTCGCGCCGCCTAGCCCGGCGTGCACGCTGGCGGTGCCGGTGTAGGCAAACAGGTTAAGGAAGTCTTTACCCGCGCTCATTTTGCCAAGCATTTGGCGGGCCAGACGGTGATCCAGGAACAAACCGGTGTCAAGATAATCGGTCAGATTCACCAGCAGACGCGCGTCAAACTCCTGTACTTCGAAGAAGTCACCCTTTTCTCCCAGCTTCTGATACTGATTTTTACCCTTCTGACGCTCACGGGTTTTCATCACCAGTCGATTGGCCGGAATCTCCAGCACGCTCAGCGTCGCGCTGATCACATCAAACAGACGCTGACGCGCTTTGTTGGCATCCACGGTTTTGGGTGGAGCATACTCCTGAATCACCACCCAGTCGCCGTAGCGGTCTACCGCGACGTTGTATTCTGGCAAGTCGGCATCATACAAGCGATAGCATTCAATGTTGGACTGCTTCGCCCACTTCTCCAGCTTCTTCAGATTCTTACGCAGACGGTTAGCGAAGTCCTCTGCAATCTGCGCGCTACCTTCACCGCTGGTTGCGGCCAGCTGATAGTTTTTCTGCACACATTCCAGTGGGCCATTTTTGGCTTTGAACTGGCGATCGGCGCGCAGCTGCAAACAGCTCAGCAATTCCGGTGACGCACTAAACAGAGACAGATTCCAGCCGCCGAACTGCTGTTTCATAATGCGTCCCAGCAGGCTGTGCAACGCAATCAACGCGGGTTCGCTTTCCAGACGTTCGCCGTAAGGCGGGTTGCTCAGCACGGTGCCGGTGATCTCCTGGCCCGCCAGCGGGTTCTTCAGCTTAATCACATCCTGCTGGGCAAAAGTGAACAGCTCGAACACGCCAGCACGACGCGCATTGGCTCGCGCAGATTCCAGCACGCGGCTGTCATTGTCGTAACCGAAGAAGCGCGCGGTTGTGGCCGCCGTCCCCACACGGGCACGCTCTTTCGCCTCAGCCAATACTTCCTGCCACACCGCCTGATTATGGTTTTTCCAGCGATTGAAACCCCAATGAGTACGCAGCAAGCCCGGTGCGCGATCGGTAGCCATCAGCGCTGCTTCCAGCAGTAAAGTACCAGAACCGCACATCGGATCGATCAATGGCGTGCTGCTCTGCCAACCAGAACGCATCACAATCGCGGCCGCCAGCGTCTCTTTCAGCGGTGCCTGGCCGGTTTGCTGACGATAGCCACGCTGATGCAGCGCATCGCCGCTCAGATCCAGTGCGATGCTCACGCGATCTTTGTTCAGCCACGCATTAATGCGAATGCCAGGCTGTTCACGGTCCACGCTTGGACGCTCCAGATTCTGACGCGTAAAGCTGTCAACAATCGCATCTTTAATACGCAACGCGCCGAACTGGCTGTTACGGATCACCTCATTGGTGCCGCTAAAGTGAATCGCAAAGCTGGTGCTGCTGTCGAACATCTCGGTCCAGGGAATGCTCTGCGCGCCCACATACAGGTCGAGATCGCTCCAGACGCCAAATTCTCCCAGCGGCAGCAAAATACGCGAAGCCAGTCGGCTCCACAGCAGGCTTTGGTACATCACACGGTCATCGGCACGGAAGTGGACGCCGCCCTGCACCACCTGCAAATCCTGCGCACCCAGCGCGTCCAGCTCAGTTTTTAACAGCTCTTCGAGCCCACGCGCCGTACTGGCAAACAGAGAATTCATATCGTCACTTTTTACTCTTGCTAAAATTGTTGCGCATTATAGCGAATCAGCGTCCTATGTCATAAAGTTAGCTTCTTTTTGTCCTGTTGGAGTTTCGATGATTACGCTTTCTCGCCTCTATATTCATCCGGTCAAATCGATGCGCGGTTTGCAACTGTCTCATGCACAGGTGCTGGAGAGTGGTCTGGCGTTTGATCGCATCTTCATGGTGACCGAACTGGACGGCACTTTTATTACTGCGCGACAGTATCCGGACATGGTGCGTTTTACTCCTGCGCTGTTACCCGATGGCTTATTTTTAAATGCCCCGGATGGCAGCCAGGCGTTAATTCGCTTCAGCGATTTCACGGCACAATTGTCACCCACTGAAGTTTGGGGGAATCATTTCACCTCGCATATTGCGCCCGCTGAAATCAATGATTGGCTGAGTGAATTCTTTCCGCGTCCGGTGCAATTGCGCTGGACCGGTGTGGCTCCCACGCGACGGGTGAAAAAATTTGATGAGGTATCGCTGAGTTTCGCGGATGGTTTTCCCTTCCTGCTGGTGAATATGTCGTCACTGCAGGATCTGCAGCAGCGTTGCCCGGCCAGCGTTCGCGTTGAGCAATTCCGCCCTAACCTGGTGGTCAGCGGCGCAGCCGCATGGGATGAAGACAGCTGGAAACAGGTTAAAATCGGCGAGATTGTTTTTGATATGCCCAAACCCTGCAGCCGCTGTGTATTCACCACCGTGGGTACCGAAAGCGGGCGCAAACATCCCGAAGGTGAACCCCTGGCCACATTACAACGTTTCCGCAGCGGTCAGGACGGCAGCGGAGATATCGATTTCGGTCTGAATCTTATCGCCCGTAACAGCGGCGTGATCCGCGTCGGCGATGAGCTGACGGTTTTGGCTCGTCAGACACCGCGAGCTTACGGAGCGGGCGTGGTGGTGGAAACTCTCAAACCGGCTGCCAGCCAACAGGCAGAAGTGATCATTGGCTATCAGGGCAGTGAATTTACCGGCGACAACCAGCAAGTGCTGCTGGAACAACTAGAGATGCAGGGCTTTCGCATTCCCTACTCGTGCCGTGCCGGGATATGTGGTAGCTGCAAGGTGACGCTGGTATCGGGCGAAGTGAAAGCGCTGAAACAGAGCGCAGTGCGCGCAGACGGAACGATTCTCAGTTGTAGCTGTATTCCAGCAGGCGATATTGTTCTGGCTTAAACGCTTAAACCGCCCGCGCAAAGTGGGCGTTTTGTTCCTGCTGATGCGGCCGCAAACGATCGTTCATGATCTTAATGGCATCGCCTAACTGCATACCTTTACCGGCTACCGATAATGTATTTTGCGCCAGCAGGCACAACGCCGCATTTTCGCCACTCTCGACCACCAGCAATTGCGCCTGTTCGCCGCTATCGGCCAGCGTCACGGCTACCATATCGCCTGATGCGGGTTGCCAGCTCTGGGCATGGCTGGTGAAATGCCAGCTTTTTGGCATCAGCGGTTTTAAAAAACGACTCGCGACTAATGCGTTTAAGACTAATTCAGCGCGCTGATCGCCTTTTAATCCACTCTGTCGGCAGCGCTCTTCAAACGTAAAATACAGGGCAGCGTCATCGACACAAAAACCACTGACATTAAAGGCATCCGGTGTCAGCATTTTACGCGAGAAGCGCGAACGAAATAGCATGCCATCGGCTAAATCCAGCATCATACGATCGTGCTCTGCGTCAAAATACCAACGCCAGTTATCATCAGGTTTGATTTTCATGATGTGCCCTGTGGTTAATCGCTGCGCTAAATGGCGCTCAATGAAAAAATAAAGCTCTAAGGAAAAGCTGAAAAAAACATCAGCAGGACAAAATATAAACGAGCCGAAGGGATAAATAAACCCCCCGGCGCGGGAAAGTGGGAAATGTCTTAGAGATGGGTCACGATATCTTTAATTAAACCTGGGCCTTTATAAATAAAGCCAGAGTATATCTGCACCAATGTGGCCCCTGCGGCCATTTTTTCACGAGCGGAAACCAGTGAATCAATACCACCGACGCCAATAATAGGTAAGCGACCTTGCAGCTCTTGCGACAAGCGGCGAATCACTTCAGTGCTGCGTGACTGTACCGGACGGCCACTTAATCCACCCATCTCATCGGCATATTTAAGTCCAGCAACTAAAGCACGATCGAGCGTGGTATTCGTGGCAATGACACCGTCAATTTCATGGCGCACCAAACTGTCGGCAACCTGGATCAATTCTTCTTCAGAAAGATCCGGCGCGATCTTCACCGCCACCGGCACATATTTAAGGTGCCGTTCCTGCAGCTCTTTTTGTTTTAATTTGATCGCCGAAAGCAGATCGTCCAGCGCTTCGCCATATTGCAGCGTGCGTAATCCAGGTGTGTTTGGCGATGAAATATTGATGGCGATATAACCGGCATGGGCATACACCTTTTCCATGCAGATCAGATAATCGTCTTTGCCTTGCTCCACTGGCGTATCTTTATTTTTGCCAATATTGATACCGAGGACACCTTTGAAACGCGCTTTTTTAACGTTCTCGACTAAGTGATCGACGCCGTGATTATTAAAGCCCATGCGATTAATAATCCCTTCCGCTTCCACCAGACGGAACATGCGCGGCTTATCATTGCCAGGCTGTGGACGTGGCGTCACCGTCCCGACTTCCACGAAGCCGAAACCCATCGCACCAAAGGCATCAATGCACTCTGCGTTTTTATCGAGGCCTGCAGCAAGCCCCAGCGCGTTAGGGAAAGTCAATCCCATGCAGGTCACCGGGCGTGACGGCAGCGACTGGCGAATCAGTCCTTCCAGCGGCGTTCCGCTGATAAAACGTAATTGTTGAAAGGTGAGTTCGTGCGCACGCTCTGGATCGAGCTTAAACAGCGCCGGCCGGACGATAGGATATAACATGCACTCTCCTGAATGGCGGAAGCGAAGAAGTCGGGTGCACGGAAATTTGTGCGCCAGAATGGTAAAGGCCTCTGGCGCAAAAGTAAATTTAATCAGCAGCGGGAGAATTGATCACGGTCAGCGACGTGCAGAATAGCGCCCGACCTGTTCACGAACATTTTGCAATCCGAGGTAAATCGACGGGCAATACCACAGCAGCTTCAGGCGCGCATCCTGTTGCAGCATCTTACTTACCACTTGATTCACCGGAGCCTGCCATTCATTGGGCACGGTCATGTGATTTTTACGGATTTGCGCGAGACAGCCCTTCATCACCGTCTGGTAGTAATCATCCAACAGCAACTCATCAACGGGTTGCTGCTGGTCGCGTAAAAACTGCTCGCTGCTTTGTCGCGCAATGAAGTAATTTTTTACCCACGAAAAGTCACGCGTGCTCTGTGACAATGAACTGAGCATGAAGCGCTTGTAATAGTAGCTTTGGCTGGTGCAGTAGATTTGACGCGCGGCCATATAGAGCGCAAACATCCAGGGCGCATCTTCGTGGTTCTGAATGGGAAGGAACTGCAACGCCAGCTGATCGATTAAACGTCGCGACATGATCGAGCTCCACACCACGCGATGTGCCGACTGGTGTTGCAGCAAAATGTGCAGACTTGCCCTGCCCCCGGGCAATAAACCACTGACATGACGTTGATGAATACGTTGATACTGGCGCTGCGCCACAGGCAGATCAAGAAACATCTTCGCGCCAAAACAGAACAGATCAATCTCCTGATGCCTGGCCTGTACCCGTCGAAAATCAGCAAACAGTTCAGTCGAAACGAAATCATCCGCATCCATGAAATAGACAAAATCACCGGTGGCTGCGGCGAGTCCTTTCATACGCGCCGCGCTGACGCCGCCGCGTTCACCGCTCAGCAGTGTGACCTGCGGATGCGCAGCAGCGAAAGCGGTGAGCCAGGCAACACTGCTATCACTGGAACCGTCATCAATGATAATGATCTCATCGGGCGGTGATGATTGACGTAACAACGAACCCATCGCTTCTGGCAGCCACGTGGCACAGTTCCAGTTTGGCACGATGACAGAAACGGTCGGCACGCGGCGAGATGTCAACATTCTCATCCTCTCTCCTCAACATTGAATAACGGCAAGCGCAGACGCTTTAGCACCAGGCTATGCAGCAAACAGCACACACCAAGATTGATTGCGCCAATCAGGCCTAACCACAGCAGGTTGATCCAACGGTTTTGATTCCAGTCGATAGGCAAGAAGGTGCTTAACCAGGCCATCAGCGCGGATGCCGCCCAAATCAACATCACATCACGCGTGAGCCAGGTGAAATGCAGACCGGGCGCGAAACGGCGGTGTACCAGCCATGCCCAACCCACTAAATAGAAGATGTTTTGCCCCAGCCACAACCATCCGGTACCCAGCGCGCCAAAATGCATCGCGCACCAGATGTTGAGCGGTACCAAAATCAATGCGAACACGCTGAAGCCTTGCATATGCAATTTGAGATTGCCGTTGATGTATTGCAGGTGATAAAGCAGGCCACAGATGGCCTGAATGCCGCTGCCCAGCGCGTAAAGGCTGAGCACAAATGACATCTCATCAACAATCTGGGTTTTCTGTGTCCAGGCCCAAAGCAGCGGTCCGGCATAGCAGGCAATGGTCATACTGAGCGGCGCCATAAATATCGCGACGGCCTGAGTGGTATAGCGATAGAGTTTGAGCGCTTCCGCATCGCCTTCATTACGGGTTTTCATGCCGGTCATGCGCGGCACAATCGCCTGCATGATCGGGCTGCTGAGCAGCAGAATGCCGGTAGCCGCAGTCGCCACCACGGTAAACGAACCGTATTGGCTCAGCGGCAGGGTTTTGGACAGGACCAGTCGGTCAATCTGTGAAATAAAGGTCCAGACCGCACTGGAGTAGGCCGCGCTGAGCGCAAAACGAATAAAGGGCCGCAATACTCCTTTCAGGTCATCACGCTTCTCTTTGCGCGCGGAACGTGGGACCAGTTGGCAGGATTTGTAGATACAGCATGCCGCTTCGGCAATCGATACCAGCAATTGCCAGATAAAGAAGGTCAGCAAAGGGTTAGGGAAAAACTGAATCACCACCACGGCACCAAAAGTACGCAAAGTGGTGATGATCAGGTTAACGCCATTTAGCCAGACCTGATGTTCAAATCCGACAATCACGCTACGATACGGGCTGGTACGCCAGCGTATGGCCGCGGTAATGACCATAATGCCAACCGCAATCACCACATCCCTGGCTGGCAGATGTTGCGCATTGAGCCAATGAGCGGCAATCCACGGCGTGGCAAGCCAACCCAGTAACACAAGGATCAGCGTTGAAATCAGAAAGAATCGCGTCAAGGTGGCAAACAGCGCCGGGAACCAGACAAATTCGGCTTGATTGGCACGATAGCGCGCAGCTTCACGCATCAAGGTAGTAGAAACCCCGGCATCCAGCAGTTGTAACCACGTCAATAAAATAGAAAAGAAGCCGACCAGACCGTAAGCTTCCATTCCTAAATGTTGAATATAAAGTGGTACCACCAAAATACCTGACAGCGTCAGATAGATTTGGCCAACATAGTTGGCAATCGCGTTACGTTTAATCGACATAAGTGTTTTGGTGTCAGGTTTTTCTCAAGGAGAATTAGCGTGGCATAAAAAAAGCTCGGCGCACACGGGACTAATTCTTAAAACCAACGTTGGTCTCATACAACAGAGGTTTTTCTGACTTTCATCAGATTGAAATAGATGTCTGGTTGTTTCAACATGAGTTTTTCCATGACCCCCTGTGCAGGAAACTGCTCTGAAAAATAGTGAATGGCGTGCCGCACATTATCAGAGAGCTTGTCTGTGTGATTTAAATCCTGCTGAATCAGGTTCAATAATCCGCCCCTTAAATAACTTTGCCGATAAGCATTCCTTTCAGGCAGATAATGCGTCATTCGGGTCAATTTTTCATACTCTTGCATAAACTGTTGATAGCTTAACGTGGCACACTCTTTTTCGTCACTGGCGCTATTTAAGGTATCCAGTACCCAGACGGACTCCGTATTAATCAACCCGGCAAGCATCACATCCCGCATGCGATTCAAAGGTGTTGCGGCGTAAACAAGCGCAACACGCAGGATGACGAGGTAATGTTGACACCAATGCTGCCCGGTCTGTAACTGCTGAAAGAGTTGTAATGAAGACTGCAATCCCGTCTTAAGGGTGTGCTGAGGGGACAGAGGTTGGATAAAACAGTTCAACTCAGGACGCTGATCGTTGCATTTAGCGACCTCCAGCAACAGTGCGTCTGCAGGCGTAAAGCCAGCGGGTGCAAACAGTAAGAAGTCATCCTCATTCAAACCTGCAATCCTGTCAGGGTCTGTATTGACCAAATTAAAGCGTTGAGAGGTGATAACCGATTGGAGCTCATAGCAGCGAAGGGTTAAATCTGATAGCAGTCGATCTTCATGCCCTGCGTTCATCGCTGGGCCAGACACATCGTGATCCGGAGAAAAGCGTTCCATATTTTATATCCCCAATAAAAGATGAAAACCTGAACCTTTCCCAATGAAATGCTCAAGTAAAAAATAACAGACAAGCTGATGAAGATTTTTAGCGCAATTAATCTCAACAGATTATAAACAGGCTAAGGGCAGAGAATTCATTTTTTATCGGCCTTCCAGACGTCACCCTAATCTTAATTGTTAAAACTTTCTGCACCAGGGCTAAAGCATCGAGAATAAAGATAACGATTTTTAGCCAGAACAGGAGTAAGGCATGCCTTGTTTTTAATGTTTGCACGCTTTTGGAAACACTTAATCACGAATTAATCCATTATTTACCAGAGTGAAACACCCCTCCTGAAATGACTTACCGCTCAAAAAAAACACTTCGGTCTGTTCACTCCCCCACTACTCTTTCATTCGTAAAAGAAAAATATTCTTTTATCGTTTGAAAGATTCATTCATCCTTCATTTTCTCTCTCAAACACTCTATTAATAAGAAACTTCATCCAAATTAATCATTCCCCTGAGTGATACTCACGCCCGTGCTTAAGTGAGAAGCATTCACCTCACTGAGTTTTCAGAATATCCTTAGCCCAGAACACGGCATGCCATTCTCATAAATATCTCTCTCCCGCCTATCCCATATTTCGGCTTAAGTTTGCCAGATAAATCATTTATACCCGCGCACGCGCTCTGCCAGTATTGAACGTATCAGTTCTCAATTTCAGATAATCAATAACTTTCAGTTATAAGGAGTGACCATGCGAGTTATTACGCTGGCGGGCAGCCCTCGCTTCCCATCGCGCTCTACTGCACTGCTCAGCCTCTGCCAACACGCGTTGGAAGCACGCGGTGTTGAAGTCATTCCCTGGAATATTCACAACTTTCAGGCGGACGATCTGCTCTATGCGCGCTTTGACTCCCCAGCCCTCAACGCGTTGAAAGCCGACCTGGCGCTGGCGGACGGACTGATTGTTGCCACCCCTATTTATAAAGCTTCATTTTCGGGTGCGCTGAAAACCCTGCTTGATTTACTACCAGAACGTGCCCTGGAACACAAAGTGGTGTTGCCATTGGCCAGCGGCGGTAGTGCATCCCATTTACTGGCCGTGGATTACGCGCTCAAGCCGGTATTGAATGCGCTGAAAGCCCAGGAAGTGCTGCATGGGGTGTTTGCCACCGATACGCAAATAGTGAATTACGACCGCCAGCCAGAGCTGGATCAACAACTGGCCGATCGCATTGATGATGCGCTCGACACCTTCTGGCATGCACTGCATCGTCGCCATCAACCTTACGCTCAAGCGGTATAAAGGAAGAATCATGAAAAGGATGTTTACGGGTTTACTGCTGCCAGCCTTTGCTGCGCTATTTGCCCTGAGTGCCAACGTCGTTGCCGCTGATGCCCCGGCGCAATTGCGTGTGGGTTATCAAAAAGGGTCGGTGAGCATGGTGTTAGCGAAATCTCACCAGATGCTGGAACAGCGTTTTCCCCATACACAGATCAAATGGATTGAATTTCCCGCGGGCCCGCAGATGCTGGAGGCGCTGAATGTCGATAGCATTGATTTAGGCAGCACCGGTGATATTCCACCGCTGTTTGCACAGGCAGCAGGCGCGGATCTGCTGTATGTCGGTTCCGAACCACCGAAACCTCAGGCTGAGGTGATTCTGGTGCCCAAAGACAGCCCGATTAAGCGTGTTGCCGATTTGAAAGGTCATAAAGTGGCCTTTCAGAAGGGCTCCAGTTCACACAACTTATTGTTGCGTGCGCTGGAGCAGGCTGGCCTGAGCTTTAAAGATATCCAGCCCACCTATCTGACCCCCGCCGATGCGCGAGCCGCTTTCCAGCAGGGCGATGTCGATGCCTGGGCTATTTGGGATCCCTACTACTCTGCCGCCTTACTGCAAGGCAACGTGCGCGTACTGGCTGATGGCAGCAAGCTCAACCAGACCGGTTCCTTCTATTTAGCCACACGCAAATATGCCGAAGCCAATGGTCCATTTATCCAGCAAGTGCTGCAAACCTTCAGCGATGCTGACGCGCTCACCCGCAGCCAACGCGAGCAAAGTATTGATCTGCTGGCACAAGCGATGGGCTTACCCAAGCCGGTGATTGCCAGCTATCTCGACCATCGTCCACCCACCACGATTACGCCGGTCAGCGCACACACTGCGCAGGCCCAACAGCAAACGGCCGACCTGTTTTATGCCAATCATTTGATGCCGGTAAAAGTGAACATCACTGACCGCATCTGGCATCCGCAGTCCGCCCAGCCATAAGGAATTGAATCATGAGCATATCCGTATTTTGGTTTCTCCCCACCCACGGTGATGGGCACTATCTTGGCACCGCCGAAGGTTCGCGTCCTGTCGATCACGGTTATCTGCAGCAGATTGCTCAGGCCGCCGATCGCCTTGGCTTTGGCGGCGTGCTGATCCCCACCGGCCGCTCCTGCGAAGATGCCTGGCTGGTGGCCGCGTCACTGATTCCGGTGACGCAACGTTTGCGCTTTCTGGTGGCGCTGCGTCCGGGCGTGATTTCACCGACGCAGGCAGCGCGCCAGGCCGCGACGCTTGATCGTCTGTCCAACGGGCGCGCGCTGTTTAACCTGGTCACAGGCGGCGACCCTGAAGAGCTGGCGGGGGACGGCGTGTTCCTCGATCATCGGGAGCGTTATGAAGAATCAGCGGAGTTCACCCGCGTATGGCGTCGCGTTTCAGAAGGTGAAACCGTGGATTACGAGGGTAAACACGTCAAAGTGCGCGGTGCACGCCTGATGTTTAAACCGGTACAACAGCCACGTCCACCGCTGTGGTTTGGCGGTTCATCCGATGCCGCGCAGGATCTCGCCGCTGAGCAGGTCGATGTTTATCTCACCTGGGGCGAGCCTCCGGCATTAGTCAAAGAGAAAATTGATCAAGTGCGTGCCAAAGCGGCGGCACAGGGCCGTAAAGTGCGCTTTGGCATTCGTCTGCACGTCATCGTGCGTGAAACCAATGAAGAAGCCTGGCAGGCAGCGGATCGCCTGATTGCTCATCTCGACGATGCCACTATTGCCAAAGCGCAGGCGGCCTTTGCCCGTACCGATTCTGTCGGACAACAGCGCATGGCTGCGCTGCATGGTGGCCGCCGTGACAAGCTGGAGATCAGCCCGAACCTATGGGCAGGCGTGGGTTTGGTGCGTGGCGGTGCCGGTACTGCGCTGGTGGGCGATGGCCCAACCGTGGCTGCACGTATGCAGGAGTACAGCGACCTCGGCATCGAGACCTTTATTCTCTCAGGCTATCCGCATCTTGAAGAAGCCTATCGTGTCGGTGAGCTACTGTTCCCACACCTTGATTTGGCCATCCCAGAAGTGCCGAAACCTCGTGTGGTGCAAGCGCACGGTGAAGCGGTAGCCAATGATTTCACCCCGCAGAAAGTGTCTCAGAGCTAAGGAGTTCAGGATGGCAAAGTTTCAAAAACAGCTGAGTAATGCCCTACTGCCCTGGGCTTTACCGGTGCTGCTGGTTGCGGTGTGGCAGCTTGCCTCTCAGGTGGGCTGGCTCTCAACACGTATTCTGCCATCACCGGAAAACATCATTATTACGTTCTGGAAGCTGACGGTGAGTGGTGAACTGTGGCGAAACCTCGCCATCAGTGGCTGGCGTGCGGCGATCGGCTTTGCCATTGGCGGCTCGATCGGTTTGGTGCTTGGCTTGATCACCGGCACCTCACGCGTGGGCGAACGTTTGCTGGATACCTCTGTGCAGATGCTGCGCAATGTGCCGCACCTGGCATTAATCCCGCTGGTGATTCTTTGGTTTGGCATCGATGAGTCAGCCAAGATTTTCCTGGTAGCACTCGGCACCTTATTCCCAATTTACCTCAACACCTATCACGGCATCCGCAATATTGACCGTGGATTGGTGGAGATGGCGCGAAGCTATGGCCTGTCTGGCTGGAGTCTGTTTATTCAGGTGATTCTGCCAGGTGCGCTGCCCTCGATCATGGTCGGCGTGCGCTTTGCGCTGGGTCTGATGTGGCTGACGCTGATTGTGGCTGAAACTATCTCGGCCAACTCTGGCATTGGCTATCTGGCGATGAACGCACGTGAGTTTCTGCAAACCGATGTGGTGGTGGTTGCCATCATTCTCTATGCCCTGCTCGGCAAACTGGCCGATGTCGCCGCTCAACTGCTGGAGCGCGTATGGCTGCGCTGGCATCCGGCTTATCAATTGAAGGAGAACGCATGAGCAACGCAACTTTAAGCCCGTCGCGTCTGAACAGCGGCACCCCGGTTGGCGTTAACGGCGTCAGCAAGCAATATGGTGATCGCACCATCCTCAACAACATCAATCTGCATGTCCCGGCAGGGCAGTTTGTTGCGGTAGTGGGCCGCAGCGGATGCGGTAAAAGCACCCTGCTGCGCCTGCTGGCGGGACTGGAATCCACTTCGCGCGGTGAGCTGCTGGCAGGCACTGCGCCGTTAGCGCAAGCGCGCGAAGACACGCGTCTCATGTTCCAGGATGCACGTCTGCTGCCGTGGAAGAAAGTTATCGATAATGTGGGTCTGGGTTTAAAGGGGCGTGAATGGCGGGCTGCCGCACTGGAAGCTCTGGAGGCGGTGGGTTTAGCCGATCGCGCTAACGAGTGGCCAGCGGCACTATCGGGTGGGCAAAAACAGCGCGTGGCGCTGGCTCGCGCGTTGATTCATCGACCCGGTTTATTGCTGCTGGATGAACCCCTCGGAGCGCTGGATGCACTGACGCGTATTGAGATGCAGGGGTTGATTGAATCGCTATGGCAACAACATAACTTCACGGTGTTGCTGGTCACCCATGATGTCAGTGAAGCCGTGGCGATGGCCGATCGCGTATTGCTGATCGAAGAGGGGCAGATTGGGCTGGATTTAACCGTGGACCTCGCGCGACCACGTCGACGTGGATCGGCGCGACTGGCGGAACTGGAAGCAGAAGTGCTGGATCGTGTGATGAAGCGCAGTCCGGCAGATCAGCCGCTGAAATTCGCCCAGCAGCGTTAGTCGAAGTCGAAGTCGAAGTCGAATTCGAAGTCGAAGTCGAAGTCGAAGTCGAGCGGGATATTGCCACTGTTACTCCACGCAACCAGAGGAAGTGGCAGCGAGTTCAGCAAAAAAAGCCGCATCATCGTGATGCGGCTTTTACCTTATCAGGCGTTCAACGCTTTGGTGATCTTCTCGTACAGATCGCCCGACAGCTTATCCAGACCTTTCAGGGTTTCCAGCGCCTGACGCATCAGCGCCTGACGATCGGCATCGTAACGCTTCAAGCGAATCAGCGGCTCAATCATGCGCGCAGCAACTTGCGGATTACGTGTGTTGAGGTCGGTCAGCATCTCTACCAGGAACTGATAGCCACTGCCATCTTTGGCATGGAATGCCGCTGGATTGCCCGAGGCAAAGGCACCAATCAGAGAGCGGATACGGTTCGGGTTGCCCATGGTGAAAGAGCGGTGATTGAGCAGCTTACGCACATTACTCAACACATCCTCCGCTGGACTGGTCGCCTGCAATACAAACCATTTATCCATCACCAGACCATCCTGATGCCACTTCTCATCATAAGCCTCAAGTAAGGCTTCACGGCAAGGCAACTGTGCAGCCACCGCCGCCGAGAGCGCCGCCAGCGCATCCGTCATATTGTTGGCATTATGGTACTGCGCCTGCACCAGCTTATCCGCTTGCTCCACATCAGCGAACGCCAGATAGCTCAGGCAGACATTTTTCAATGCACGCTTGCCGATTTCCGCATGCTCAACCTTATATTCGTGACTCTGATTCGCCAGATACACCGCATACAGTTCATCGCTCAGTTCGGTTGCCAGCGCATGCACCAGCGCCGCACGCACCGCAGAAATCGCCAGCGGATCGATCACCTCAAACAGCTCGGCGATTTCATTCTCGCCAGGCAGTGACAAAATCAACGCGGTTAACGCCGGATCGCCCTGCTCTTCCAGCAACACCGCGCGGAAGGCATCCGCCACGTGCAACGGCAGCGACAGCGGTTGTCCCTGCTGATGGCGCGCGACATTCAGACGAATATAAGTCGCCAGCAAACTTTGCGCCGCATCCCAGCGCGAGAAATCATTGCGGGCGTGACGCATCAGGAAGGTCAGCTGCGCATCGCTCCATTTATAATCGAGCTTCACGGGCGCCGAGAATTCACGCAGCAGCGAAGGCACCGGCTGGAAGTGCACGTTATCGAAAATAAAGGTCTGGAACTCCTCGGTGACATTCAGCACATGATGCACCGGATGGCCGTTATGCTGCAGCGGAATCACCTTGCCTTCGTTGTCGTACAGTTCGATATCCAGCGGGATATGCAGCGGCAACTTCTCTTTCTGCTCGGCCGTTGGTGGCGTGTGTTGTGTCACGTGCAGCGTGTACTGCTCCAGTTCAGGATTGTAGTCATCACGCACCGTCAGCACCGGCGTACCCGCCTGGCTGTACCAGCGGCGGAACTGTGACAGATCAACATTGGAGGCATCTTCCATCGCCTGAACAAAATCGTCGCAGGTGGCCGCACTACCATCGTGACGCTCAAAATAGAGCTGCATGCCTTTCTGGAAATTGGCTTCGCCGAGCAGAGTATGCATCATGCGAATCACTTCAGAGCCTTTTTCGTACACCGTCAGGGTATAGAAGTTGTTCATCTCGATCACCTGATCCGGGCGGATCGGGTGCGCCATTGGGCTGGCATCTTCGGCAAACTGTGCGCCGCGCATCACGCGTACGTTGTCGATGCGGTTAACCGCACGCGAGCCCAGGTCAGAGCTAAACTCCTGGTCGCGGAACACGGTTAGGCCCTCTTTCAGGCTGAGCTGGAACCAGTCACGGCAGGTGACGCGGTTACCGGTCCAGTTATGAAAGTATTCGTGACCAATCACTGCCTCAATACCGAGATAATCTTTATCAGTGGCGGTCTCGGCTTTCGCCAGCACATATTTGGAGTTGAAGACGTTGAGGCCTTTGTTCTCCATTGCGCCCATATTGAAGAAATCCACCGCAACGATCATAAAGATGTCGAGGTCATATTCGAGGTTAAAGCGCTCTTCATCCCATTTCATGCTGGCTTTCAAAGAGGTCATCGCCCAGTCGGCACGATCGAGATTGCCACGATCGACGAAGATCTCCAGCGCCACATCACGGCCGGAACGCGTGGTAAAGCTGTCGCGCAGCACGTCGAAATCGCCCGCCACCAGCGCAAACAGATAGCACGGTTTCGGGAACGGATCCTGCCACTTCACCCAGTGGCGACCATCTTCATGACGACCGCTCTCTAATTTATTGCCGTTGGAGAGCAGGAACGGATATTTTGCCGCATCGGCAATGATGGTGGTGGTAAAGCGCGCCAGCACGTCCGGGCGATCCAGATACCAGGTAATATGGCGGAAACCTTCCGCTTCACACTGGGTACAGAGTGCATCACCCGACTTGTACAACCCTTCCAGCGCGGTGTTGGTATCCGGATGGATGTCATTAATTATGGTCAGGGTAAAGTTGTCGGGCAGTTGGCTGATGACCAGCGCGCCCTCTTCTTCACGATAGTGTGACCAGGGATGGCCATCCACCGCCAGCGACACCAGCGTGAGGTCTTCGCCATCCAGACGCAGTTCGGCATCCGCAGCACCGAGACGCTTCACCTGGCTCACCGCCGTCACGCGCGTGCTGGCGGCATCGAGGTCAAAAGTCAGGTCGATATCGGTGATGGTGTAATCCGGCGCACGGTAGTCGTGGCGATATTTGATTTGCGGCTGTTGCGTCATAAGTCCTTCTCGCATCGTTAATATGTTGACCCGTCAAAGTCTAAGCGGGTTGTGCCTTCGTTGCCACGCACAATGCGTGCCTTCGTGCAAAAGGCTACAATTCATTAACAATGGCACAAATGACCCTCGACCTGCCACCCGCAATTATGGTGTGATCGCGGTCATTACTGTTTTATACTCCTGCGTCTTTATGACTTTGTTGACACCGGGCTCTGCTCCGCGGAAGAGGATGCTGAAACGCACCATGACTGGACATGCTTCCCCGATTTTGACCACGCTGCTTGATACCGATGCGTATAAGCTTCATATGCAGCAGGCCGTTTATCATCGTTACTACGATGTCCCGGTAACGGCAGAATTTCGTTGTCGCGGCGATGAATTGCTCGGCCAGTATGCCGATGAAATTCGCGCGCAACTCGATACGCTGCCTTCTCTTGCCCTGAGCGACAACGAATATCACTATCTCAGCGGCTTACCTTTCTTTGAATCCGATTACCTCAACTGGCTGCGCCAATTCCGCTTTGATCCCTCTCAGGTCAGGGTGCGCAATGAGAATGGCCGTTTGTCTATTCAGATCAGCGGGCCATGGCGCGAAGTTATTCTTTGGGAAGTGCCGCTGCTGGCGCTGATCAGTGAAGTGGTGCATCGCCATCGCACACCGGAGATCGGTGTGGAACAAGCGGTCACTCAGTTACAGCAGAAGCTGGTCGATTTCCGTCAGCAGGTGGGCGATCTCGATATGTCCCGCTTCCAGTTGATGGATTTTGGTACCCGTCGCCGCTACTCCAAAGCGGTTCAGGAAGCGATCGTCAGTACGCTAAAAGCGGAATTCCCGTGGTTAGTGGGCACCAGCAATTACGATCTCGCCCGGCGCTTACAGCTTAATCCGGTGGGCACTCAGGCCCATGAGTGGTTCCAGGCACATCAACAGATCAGCCCGGTGCTGGCGAATAGCCAACGCGCGGCGCTGCAATCCTGGCTGGATGAGTATGATGACCAACTCGGTATCGCGCTGACAGACTGCATCACCATGGATGCCTTCCTGCGTGATTTCGGCCCGGGCTTTGCTCATCGCTATCAGGGTTTGCGCCATGACTCGGGAGATCCCGTGGAGTGGGGTGAAAAAGCCATTGCGCACTATCAGCGTCTGGATATCGATCCGAAGAGTAAAACGTTGGTGTTCTCAGATAACCTCAATCTGGATAAAGCGCTGGCGTTATATCGTCACTTTGGTCAACGCGCCAACGTGGTGTTTGGCATTGGTACGCGCCTGACCTGTGATATTACTGGCGTCACACCACTAAACATCGTGATTAAACTGGTGAGCTGTAATGGCAAACCGGTGGCGAAACTCTCTGACAGCCCAGGTAAAACTATCTGCCAGGACAAAGCCTTCGTGCGCGCCCTGCGTAAAGCATTCGACCTCCCTCTGGTGAAAAGAGCCAGCTAATCATGGATGCAGGGTGCCCGCACCCTGCTCTTTCACAACAAATCTCCCTTTTTCCCCTGCAAAATTGCTTGTTTCCTGATGGCTCGCAAGTAACATAGCAAAACCCCGAAATGGGGCTTTTATCCACTTCTATATATAGAGAGATATTTATGAGCGTAGTGCCTGTAGCGGATGTACTGCACGGCCGTGTCGCGGTTGACAGTGAAGTCACCGTACGTGGTTGGGTGCGTACCCGAAGAGATTCCAAAGCCGGTCTTTCCTTTATCGCCGTTTATGACGGTTCCTGCTTTAATCCCGTTCAGGCCGTCGTCAATAATTCTCTGAATAATTATCAGGATGAAGTGCTGCGTCTGACCACGGGCTGTTCTGTGATTGTCACTGGTAAAGTGGTGGAATCACCGGGCGAAGGCCAGGCCTTTGAACTGCAGGCGACCAACGTAGAAGTCACCGGCTGGGTAGACGATCCGGATACCTATCCAATGGCGGCAAAACGCCACAGTATCGAATACCTGCGTGAAGTCGCACACTTGCGTCCACGCACCAATCTGGTCGGTGCCGTGGCGCGTACACGTCATACTCTGGCGCAGGCGCTACATCGCTTCTTCCACGAAAATGGTTATTTCTGGGTTTCTACCCCGCTGATCACCGCATCGGATACAGAAGGTGCGGGCGAGATGTTCCGCGTCTCTACGCTGGACATGGAAAACCTGCCGCGCGATCCGCAGGGCAAAGTTGACTACGACAAAGATTTCTTTGGTAAAGAAGCCTTCCTGACCGTTTCTGGCCAGCTGAATGCCGAGACTTATGCCTGTGCATTGTCAAAAGTCTATACCTTTGGCCCGACCTTCCGCGCAGAAAACTCCAACACCAGCCGTCACTTAGCGGAATTCTGGATGCTGGAGCCGGAAGTCGCTTTCGCTAACCTTGACGACGCTGCTGCACTGGCTGAGGCCATGCTGAAGTATGTGTTCAAGGCGGTGCTTGAAGAGCGTGCTGACGATATGGCGTTCTTCGCTGAACGCGTAGACAAAGATGCGATTGCTCGCTTAGAACGTTTTGTCACAACCGATTTCGCCCAAGTAGACTACACCGATGCGGTCGACATTCTGCTGAAAAGCGGCCAGACATTCGAAAACCCTGTGTCCTGGGGCGTGGATCTCTCCTCCGAACATGAACGTTACCTGGCCGAGAAGCACTTCAAAGCGCCGGTGGTGGTGAAGAACTATCCAAAAGATATCAAAGCGTTCTATATGCGTATGAACGAAGATGGTAAGACCGTGGCGGCAATGGATGTTCTGGCGCCGGGCATTGGTGAAATCATCGGTGGTTCACAGCGTGAAGAGCGTCTGGATGTCCTGGATGCGCGTCTGGCTGAAATGGGTCTGAATAAAGAAGATTACTGGTGGTATCGTGACCTGCGCCGTTACGGCACCGTGCCACATGCTGGCTTCGGATTAGGTTTCGAACGATTAATCGCCTATGTCACCGGCGTACAAAATGTAAGGGATGTTATCCCCTTCCCTCGTACTCCACGTAACGCTAATTTCTAAAATTCGCGATTAAATATAAGTAATTCATATATATAACGAGGTCGGCACTGCCGGCCTTTTTTTATTTTTGTAAATTTAGAGTTCTCTCACAAAGTTCCCGATATTTTACAAATTGTAATACAAAATTTCTTTTTGATACGTAATTGCGAGATTTGAATCATTTTCGGGCTAGAAATAGCAACCCTGTGATGGAAAGATGCGTGCAGACACAGGAGACATCAAACTTCTTTCAAGGTTCCCGTAAAGGTTTCTTGACGGCAGTGGCAGATGTCCAAATAACTCCAATGAGGGTAATAAAAAATGATGAAGCGCAACATTCTTGCAGTGGTTATCCCTGCTCTGTTAGCTGCCGGCGCAGCAAACGCAGCAGAAATTTATAACAAAGACGGCAACAAACTGGACCTGTACGGTAAAGTAGATGCACGTCACACTTTCTCTGACGACGCTAGCAACGACGGCGACGCCACTTATGTTCGCTTTGGCTTCAAGGGTGAAACTCAGATTACTGACCAACTGACCGGTTACGGCCAGTGGGAATACAACATTCAGGCTAACCACACTGAAGGCGGTGCCGATGTTCAAGACGGTAACAAAACTCGTCTGGGCTTCGCAGGTCTGAAATTCGGTGACGCAGGTTCATTCGACTACGGTCGTAACTATGGCGTTATCTATGACGCAATGTCTTACACTGACCAGCTGCCAGTATTCGGTGACGATACCCTGTACCAGGAAAACGACAACTTCATGATTGGTCGTTCAAGCGGTCTGGCTACCTACCGTAACAGCAACTTCTTCGGTCTGGTTAACGGCCTGAGCTTCGCTGTACAGTACCAGGGCAAAAACGAAGGCAGCCGTGATCCACTGTATCAAAACGGTGATGGCTGGGGTACTTCTGTAGCCTATGACACCGGTATGGGCATCAGCGCTGTTGGTTCATACTTCTCTTCTGACCGTACTTCCGACCAGGTTGCTGACGGTAACGGCGATAAAGCTGACGCATACGCTTTCGGTCTGAAATATGACGCGAACAACGTGTACCTGGCAGCCTTCTACGGTGAATCACGTAACACCACCGCATACGGTAGCACTGCTCGTCAGACCGCTAACAAAACTCAGAACTTCGAAGTGGTTGCACAGTACCAGTTCGACTTCGGTCTGCGTCCGTCCATCGCTTACCTGCAGTCTAAAGGTAAGGACCTGAATGGCAACACCGCTAACGGTGCTACCTTCGCTGGCGGCGATGCTGATCTGGTTAAATACATCGAAATCGGTACTTACTACTACTTCAACAAAAACATGTCTACCTATGTTGATTACAAAATCAACCTGCTGGACGACAACAACTATACCCGTGCTCAGGGCGTAAGCACTGACGACGTGGTTGGTGTTGGCCTGCAATACCAGTTCTAATCTTCGATTAGAGACTTGTTTTGCTTAAAAGCGGAGCCTTCGGGCTCCGTTTTGCTTTTCAGTGATCAGCTTCTCAATTAGCGCCACTACTTTATACACGCGGCTTATTTCTTTTTTATGTCAGCGGTTGGCAAGCGTATCATCTGACGCTAACCTGATAGCTCATTTCGCTAAAGTTCACCCAAACGGAACTGACTCATGTTTGAATCGATCTCTGCCGCACCCGCCGATCCTATTCTGGGACTGGCTGACCTGTTTCGCGCCGACGACCGCCCGAATAAAATCAACCTTGGCATTGGTGTCTATAAAGATGAAACCGGTAAAACACCGGTACTCACCAGTGTTAAAAAAGCTGAGCAGTATCTGCTGGAAAATGAAACCACCAAAAATTATCTGAGCATTGATGGTCTGGCCGACTTTGCTCGCTGCACTCAGGAATTGCTGTTCGGCAAAGAGAGCGCGCTGATTTCAGCGGGCCGCGCGTGCACAGCACAAACCCCAGGCGGCACCGGTGCATTGCGCGTCGCTGCGGATTTCCTCGCGACGCAGACCAATGTGAAGCGCGTGTGGGTGAGCAACCCTAGCTGGCCGAACCACAAAAACGTATTCAACGCGGCGGGTCTGGAAGTTTGTGATTACCAGTATTACGACGCGGCCAACCATAGCCTCGATTTCGCAGGCATGGTCGCTTCGTTGCAGGAAGCCAAAGCCGGCGACGTGGTTCTTTTCCACGGCTGCTGCCACAACCCGACTGGCGTCGATCCTTCCGCGGACCAGTGGCAACAGCTGGCGAAGCTATCGCAGGAAAAAGGCTGGCTGCCACTGTTCGACTTCGCTTACCAGGGCTTTGCACGTGGCCTGGATGAGGATGCAGAAGGTCTGCGTATTTTCGCCGCGTCTCATCAGGAGCTGATTGTTGCCAGCTCTTACTCCAAGAACTTTGGCCTGTACAACGAGCGTGTCGGTGCACTGACGCTGGTTGCCGCCAACAGCGATGTCGCGAAAACCGCCTTTAGCCAGGTGAAATACAGCATCCGTGCTAACTACTCTAACCCACCTTCACACGGTGCCGCTGTGGTCGCCACCATCCTCGGTAACGACGCGTTGCGTACCATCTGGGTGCAGGAGCTGACAGACATGCGTCAGCGCATCCAGCGCATGCGTCAGCTGTTCGTGAATACCCTGGCAGAGAAAGGCGCGAAACAGGACTTCAGCTTTATCATTAAGCAGAATGGCATGTTTTCGTTTAGCGGCCTGACCAAAGATCAGGTTGTGCGCCTGCGTGACGAGTTCGGCGTGTATGCCGTTAACTCTGGTCGTGTGAACGTGGCTGGGATGACGCCAGACAATATGTCTGCGCTCTGTGAAGCGATTGTCGCTGTACTCTAAACAAGTCAGTAGAATGAGAAATGGGCCTTAATGGCCCATTTTTTATTGCAGGAACGGATTACTGATACGCTCCCGACCCAAGGTGGAAATCGGACCGTGGCCCGGCACAAAGGTCACATCATCACCCAGCGGTAACAGCTTAGTGTTAATCGCATTGATTAAATCGCTGTGGCTGCCCTGCGGGAAATCGGTACGTCCGACACCGCCATTGAAAATCACATCACCCGATATCAATAAGCGCCCAGCCCGGTCGAAGAACACAATGTGTCCCGGCGTATGACCCGGGCACAGCAGCACTTCCAGCGTGACATTCCCAACCTGCACCGTTTCGCCCTCTTCCAGCCAGCGATCCGGCGCCAGTGGCGCACATTCCGGCAGGCCAAACATGCGGCTTTGCGTCGGCAAATTATCCAGCCAGAACGCATCCAGCTTGTGAGGGCCAACAATAGGAATTTGATAATGTGCGGCGAGTTCAGCGGCGGCCCCCACATGATCAAGATGACCATGCGTCAGCAGAATTTGCGCGGGGGTTAATCCTCGCTCAGCCAATACGGCAATAACCGTCTCGGCATCACCGCCGGGATCCACCAGCGCTGCCTGCTGGGTTTCGTCATCCCAGATGACCGAGCAGTTCTGAGAAAAGGCCGTAACCGGAATAATGTGGTAATTCATAGCGCTCCATGACCGACACACGCAGCGCTGCCGGTATCAGGACCAGTGCCTTGCAGGCCCGGTATCTATGTGTACGAAGTTGCTGCGCGGGTAATATCCTACACCACCGGCGCGCATAGATAACGCCGCTTTGCGAACATTGCTTAATGAAATTCCCTCGATATGGAAATCCATTGCCTGCCCTTTGGTGTGATAGCTGTGTTTGGCCACGCCAGGACCCGATTCGCGCAGCATGTTGTTAGTGGCCAGCGTACGGTAGCCTGAGATCAGCTGCACCGGTTTGCGGGTGTTGAGCACCATCTGTAAGCGATAGAGCTGATCAAACAGATGCGGATCGATGTGTTTCACTTGATTGGCGCGGTAATCACGGAAGAAGTGATTTAAGCGGGCTAACTCATCCTTGTCATAACTCTTGCCGTTAAAAAACTCCGTTTTAAGGGTTTCACCGGTGTGAAGGTTATTAAGCGTCAATACTCGGGGGCGCGAGGTGGAAAGCGAAGCCAGCGCTGAACCAGGAAGCAGAGACAAACCTGCCGCTGCGCCTCCAATCAGGAGCAATCGACGACGTTGAGAATCAAAATTAGCCATGTAGCGGGGTTACCTAATCTAAAGCGATAAAAAAATGTGTAAAAAGTACACAAGGCCGAACAGTAACCGCAGCCTGGAGGTCAGTCAACCCGCAATGTGTCACAGAATGACCAAAACCCGCGCAAAACCGAAATTTTGCGACGGGCCCTGATCTTTTCGAAGAGAGGTGAAATCTGGAAAATCAATGACTAGAGGAGAAGTTTTCCTGCTTTTGACAGAACCTGGCTACCGGAGCGCGCAGGGTTATCATAATTGTAAATATCTGTACGATATTGCGGCTGTCCATCCGCCGCGACCCATGCGGTTAAATAATAGAGATTAACCGGGATGCGGTGGCGAATCGGCACATAGCGCGTGTCGCCCTGTTTCAGCGTGTCGGTGATGCGGCTGTCATTCCAACCCACATCCTGCAGCAGCAGGTCGGCCAGTTCAGAGGCCTTATTCACGCGCACACAACCAGAGCTCAGTGCGCGAATATCGCGCTGGAACAAGCCATGGTTAGGCGTGTCGTGCAAATAGATGGCATCGGAACTCGGCATATTAAACTTATATCGACCCAGCGAGTTCATCGCGCCTGGAGCCTGACGAATGCGATACGGGAAACTGGCTGCCGAAACCATATGCCAGTCAATCATCGACGGATCGATCACTTCGGCATCCGCACTCCAGCCCGACAGTAAGGTATAGCCGTGCTTGTAGAGGTATCCGGGATCTTGTTTGACCTTCGGCACGATATCCTGACGCACCAGCGTGGTAGGCACATTCCACGGTGGATTGAGCACCACATTGTTCAACGCACTGCGCATCAGTGGCGTTTTACGATCGGGACGACCGACAATCACCCGCGATGACAAAATCGTGGCTCCGTTGTTGTAATAGGTGAGTGAATAGTTGGGAATGTTCACCATAATGCCGTTATGCATATCATCCGGCAGCAGACGCAGGCGCTGGATATTCAGTGCCAGTAACGATGCGCGCATCTGCGGTGACACATTCAACCACTCACGCGTGCGAGGGCCTATCGCCCCATCATCCGCCAGACCTTGCCAGTGCTGGAAGCGTTTTACCCCTTCCACCAGCGCGGCGTCATACACATTGTCACCAGCAGGCGTGGTATTCGCCACCACGTTGCCGGTTGCAGCTGGTGCCTGTGCAGACAAATCATTGACGCTGGCCGCCGATGGACTCACCGCGATCGGCTGATTGCTCTGGCTGACCGGCACAGGTGCTGTCGGCACGGCATCATCAGCTGGCGTCGGTGTGCTGCTGTGCGTTGCTGCAGTCAGCATGCCGGTCCGCTGCAAAATCTCTCTGAGCGCAGGCACATCGTTGCTAATTTGGCCGGGGCGGAGCGTCCCGCTGTCGCGCAGTTGTGGCCATGGGCGGTTATCGGTCAGCAGCGCTTTGAGCGCACTGTGCATCGGCGCATATTGAGGATGTTGCGGTGCCAGCGAGATGATAAACGCGCGACTGCCACCACCGTTTACCGCATTTTGCCACTGGTTAATGGCAGCTACGCCCGGCATCGTCAATTTGTAGGGAACATTACTGTACAGCCAGGTTTCACCCTGCGTCGGCACATTGGCGACAAACTGCAAATAGCCTAACATGGCATCGCTCAGCACGATGTCGCGCGCCATGCCGGTAATCGTGGGATTAGTCAGTAATTCAACCCAACGAGTAAACTGTGGCTGGACGCCGGAAAGCGCCACCTCCGCCAACTGTTGCTGGAAAGCCTGCACCGCTTGCTGATCCTGCCAGAGTGGCGCCATATTACGCGCGGCGTAGATACCGGCTAATCCCGGCAGATAGAAAGGCTGCTGACTGGGGCTAAAAGCCTGCTGAATTTGATGCTGACTCGCCGCCACTGACATGGCGCTATGTGAAGTTCCGGGTAAAGCGGCAATGATCGCGGCATGGCTGGTGGCCAGCGGCGACAATACCAGTGAAACACTGAGTGCGAGTACCGCACGATTCATTCTGCTTCTTCTATTCAGCCACATCCCTGCCCCCTTCTCACCTAAGACACAGCGCCCTGTTTTCGCTATGTACAGCCTTACTCTTATTGTTGAGTATACAAATAAAAAACGGCATCTGCCTCAGTGTGCAGATGCCGCTTACAGATTAAACGGTGCGCTGTTTTTTAACCAGATTCAGCGTCAGGTATTTTCTGTTTCTAAATCGATATCACTGGTGTCGCGTTTTGCTGGCACAGGATCTGCCGAGAATCCACGCAGCCCCACCACATGCACGTGTTCAGTGTTGTTAAACACTTTACGCACCAGCTTGTAGGTGGTGCCTTTCTCCGGGCTGATGTTCTCTGGCGCAGCAATCACCAGCTGCATCTCCAGACGCTCACACAGTTCGAACAGGGTGGCGATGGAGCGGGCATCGAGACGCGCCGCTTCATCAAGGAACAGCAGTCGGCATGGCGAAATATCTTTACCGCGCAGACGACGTGATTCCTCTTCCCAGCTTTGCACCACCATCACCAGAATTGACATACCGGTACCGATCGCTTCACCGGTTGACAACGCACCACTCTCCGCGCGCAGCCAGCCATCGGAGCCGCGGTTCACTTCCACTTCCATCTCAAGATAGTTGCGATAGTCGAGCAGCTCTTCACCGATGGTCTGTGGTGTGCGCTGCCCCATATCAATTTGTGGATTCAGACGTTGATAGAGTTTCGCCAGCGCTTCGGAGAAGGTCAGACGATTGCTGGTAAACAGATCCTGATGCGCTTCATGTTCTTCAGACAAGGTATCGAGCAGCGTAGAGTGCGCTTCACGCACGTTAACATTCAGACGTACACTGCGAACCTGACCAAAGCTCACGGCCTGCAAGCCCTGGTTCAGCTGACGAATACGATTCTGCTCACGCTGAATGGTTTTACGAATGATATTCGCCGCGCTGCGTGAACTGATGGCCAGCGTCTGCTCGCGTGCCGTCAGCTCTTCCGTCAGACGATTCAGCTCAATTTCCATCTGCTCAATGGCTTCAACCGGATCGTCAGTACGAATGATGTCCTGACGAATACGTTCGCGCAGATGCTGATACACTGCGATAAAGAACTGTACTTTGCGTTCTGGACGTTTTGGATCTTCCGACATGCGCAGTACATCACGCAGATGTTCGTTATCCGCCACCGCCAGACGCAGTGCACCCAATGCCTTATCCGACATTGAACGCAGTTCATCTCCGCCCAGATAGGCCATCTCACGACGATGCAGGCGACGCTCCATGCCGTTCTCTTTGACCAGACGCAGCACCGTACACCAGCCTGCTTTAGCGCTGACGACCTGCTCACGAATCTGGTGATAATCACGCTCCAGCTTGCGCAGTTTCTTCTGCAGGCCGTCCATTTCGGCTTCGCAGAACGTGAGCTGTTTCTCCAGCTGATTACGACGAGCACGGTTATGGCTTAATGCGGTATAAAGTTCGTCGCGTCGGGCGCGGGCGCGCTCTTCGGCGCTGGCATCGGCATGCACGCCGATGTCCTGCATCTCCTGCTGCAACTCTTTCAGCATGTCACGCTTGGCGTCATAGGAACTTTTCAGTGATGCCAGCACTTGTGAATATTGTGTCAGCTGCGCCTGATGTTCGCGCAGACGTTCACGCGCACGACTGCGCTCGCCCTCCGCCTGATCCAGACGCTGGCGCAGTTTTTCATTGAGATCGCTGTTGCCGGTCAGCATGCCGGCAGAATCTTCATAGCTAAAGTGGGCGCGACGTTGCACCACCTCCGTCAGGGCAAAGGCCTGCTGACGCGCATCACGCTGCTGCTGCTGTGCTTGCTGGTAATCGCGCTCCAGCTGATCGTGCTGCTGCGGATCGCTTTGCAACACCGACACCAGCGGCTCCAGCTTGCTGATTTTAGCGCCATGCTGATGCAGGAAGCGCGCCGCTTCCTGAGCTTCTTCGACGCGTTCACGGATCTCTTCGCAGCGATCGCCAAGTGAATCATCCAACAGTAGATTCACGCGTGGCAGCAGGCGGTTGAGCTGGCTGACACCCTCTTTAGCCTGCTCAAACTGGGCACGCTGCTGCTGGTTATCATTCTCATGCTGTGCCAGACCCCGTTCCAGCTCGCCACGACGGCTGTTTAGCTGGCGGATCAGCGCTTCAGGATCCTCATCAAAGGCCACCGCTAAATGGCTACCGATAAAGCGGCTGAAGGATTGATGCAAGCGCTGCGTTTTCTGCACGTCAAAGGACAAAGTGGCAAACCGTTCTGCCAGCTGGTCGCGTTCATTGTTCAGCAGTTCCAGCTGGTTTTCACGCGCAGCGCGGCCAAACAGCGGCACTTTAGGGAAGCGAGAGTAGCGCCATTGACGCTCAGCCACTTTCACTACCACGGCGTTTTCCAACTCATCAACACTGAAGACGCTGTCATCAAACGCCTGCGGATCCCCTTCAATCAGATAGAGGTCTTCCGGGCAATCCTCCAGGCCATCCAACAGTTCACGCACCAGAGATAAATCGGGTACCACAATCGCATGACGCGATGGGCCATACAGCGCCGAGAAGTACGGTGCGTCATCCAGTGTGACGTCATCGTAAATTTCCGACAGCAGTACGCCGCCAAATCGTTCCGCTAGTTGCGTCAGGCGAGCATCTTCCGCACCACCAGGTTGACTTAAACGCTCGATCTGCTGCTCGACTTCACGTTTACGTGCCGCCACATTGTCACGTTCAACGGTAGTTTCACGCTCACGCTCCAGCAACTGCTGCATGAACTCAGTGATCTGCTGGCTGTTAGTCAGCGCCTGACCCGTTTGCTCGCTAAGCTGCGTCAGGATTTCCTGCGCGGCCAGCCAATGTGGCGCACGCGCCGTCAGTGCAGTGATGCGTTCACGCAGCTGTTCCAGTTCCTGGCGCATCAGCATGCGGCGTTCACCGGCATCGGACACGCTTTCGTTCAGCTGTTCAATCTGTGCTTCCAGCTCGCGCTGCAGCCCTTCCAGCGCGTCGGCATCGTACTGTTGCCCCTGACGCTTGCAGAAATCGGCTAACAGGCGCTCGGCATCATGCTGCTCGCGCAGGCGCGTTTCCAGCTCATTGAGACGCAGGCGCAGCGAAGAGAGCTGATCGGCATGATGACGCTGGTTAGCGGCATCGCGCAATAAGTCGCGTCCCACTTGCCATGCATCCTGACGGCTCACTTCGCCGGCGATACTGGTCACCAGCGCTAATGCCTGCTCAAATTGACTGTGCGCCGCTTCGGCCACGCTGAGTTTCTGCTCCAGACGTAAAAGTTGCTCGGTGGCTTCTTCTTCGCGTGCCTGGAAGGTTTCCTGCCACTCCGTCGCATTATCGATGGTCAGATCGGGCAACTGACACTGCGCGCGCGCTTTATCCAGCGCCTGCAATGCTTGCTGATACTGAATTGCCCGCGTTTGTTGCACATCGAGCGCCTGCTGGAAATCGGCTAACTGGCTTTTAAGCTCATCCACTTCAATTTCAGCCGCTTCGGCACGCGCTTCATTCTCTTCCTGTACTTCGCGGGCTTCCGCCACCACTTCATTCTGTTCTTCGAGGCGGTAAGTCAGCTCTTCGAGATCGGCATCATAGCGCTCGATCTTCTCCTGCTGACGCATGGCTGTCTGGACCAGATTCAGGTGATCGCTGGCGCCTTGATAGTCGGTTTCCAGATCGCTTTCTGCACCGTTGTGCTCAGAAAGTTCACGCGCCATTTCGATGTGGCGATACTGCTCCGAAGCCAACTGGTTACGGCTGGTAAACAGCTCATTGCGCAGTTGCAGTGCCCCATCGAGGTGAATGCGACGCTCGTTGGCGTGACGCATATAATCTGCCGACACATAGCTGGTGGCTTCAGAGATCAAATGCTTAAACAGGTCGCGATCGGACTGCGTAACGCGAATCGCTTCCAGCGTCATGCGGTTTTCACGCAGCGCGGCTTCCATATCCTGGAAGGCTTTGCGCACGCCACCATTTTCTGGCAACAGATAATCACGCAGTGAACGGGTGATAGCGCTGGAGATACCGCCGTACAGCGAGGCTTCAATCAGACGATAGAACTTACTGCGGTCGCTCGCGGTGCGCAGACGACGCGGCACCACGCCCAGCTCGAACAGGACGGCGTGGTAATCCGTAACCGAGTTGTACTGACGGAACTGCACGCCTTCCTGCGCTTCAACGCGTTCTTTCACTTCCGCCAGCGGTAATACGCGCGCCTGGCGGCTGTTAAGGATTTCGGTCAGCATATCGGTCGGCTGCGAATCGGTCGGCAGGCCATGAATACTGAAGGGTTTGATATCGACTTTTTTATCGCGTCCAGCAACCTGTTGCAGACGCACGCCGACTACCACGCGCTGATGGCGCGAATTGACCACATCCAGCACCGCATAACAGACACCCGCGCGCAGTTTACCGTGCAGACCTTTATCGCGAGAGCCCGAGGTGGCCCCCGCTTCTGTGGTATTACGGAAATGCAGCAAGGTGAGGTCGGGGATCAGCGCCGTGACAAAAGCCGCCATGGTGGTGGATTTACCCGCACCGTTACCGCCGGAGAGCGTGGTCACCAGCTCATCGAGATCAAAGGTACGGGCAAAGAAGCCGTTCCAGTTGATCAGCGTTAGCGAACGAAACTTACCGCGTTCAATCATTCCTGTTCATCCTCCGCGTTATCATTCGCATCGCTTTCAACGTCATTGTCGTTATCTGCATCATCACTCTCGTTGGCCGCGGCTTTGTTCTCCAGCGTCATGGCTTCGCCGTCGCGGATCAGACGCAGCTGTGCTTCACGCGCATCGTCACCGCTGCGCACATCCGCACCGAAGCGGAATACCGACTCCATGATGCGGAACTTGCTGCTGTCGTTGCCCATGTACCACACCATACCTAAGCGGCGCAGGCGGCTGATCGAAGCACGCATTTTTTCCTGCAGCTTGGCACGATCCAGGTCAGAACCGGTCGAACGCTGGTTTACCAGCTTGAGCAGTTTGCTCTCATCCGCCAGTGACAGCAGTTCGTCATACAGCTCCTGCTGGGTGAAAATCCCCTCATTGGCCAGACGCTCCGGGCTGAGGTAGAGGTAACACAGGATCTTACCGACCATCATATCCAGCTCGGACAGCACCGAGCGTGGAATCAGCGTGGTGGAACGTGGACGCAGATAGAAGAAACCTTCCGGCGCGCGCATCAGCTCAACGTTGTAGCGCGCATAAAACTCTTCCAGGTACTCCTGGTAATCCATCAGAAAAGCGTGATTATCCAGCTCTTCAATACCAATGTGGCGTCCCGCGCGTAACTGGCTATCAAGCGCCGGGAAAATCGGGTTTGCCAGTGCCAACGCCAGTTTAACTGGCATCACTTGTTCAATATTTGTCGATGACATGTGCCTGCACCTTGGCTCCGTAATCATTAATAGTCTGCCATTCTGCCGGCAGACCGGCTAAATCAGCTTCGGCGACACCGAGGCGTACTGCCTGATCGATGACGATACGCGCCAAATCAAAGTGGCGCGCACGCGGGTATTGCGCCAGGTAATCGCGCATCACCGTAGCGAGATGGAGCGGCTTTTGCTCCAGCTTATAAATCTGCAATGCTTCTTCGATCATCGCGGCAAGCTGCTCACGAATCTCGTTAAACTCTTCGTACTCCATCTCTGGCGGCAGTTCGCCCATCACTTCGTCATTACGCAGCGTCATCTCTTCATCGCGCATATCGTAAAGACGGTCGGCATTCGCGTAGGTCAATGCCCAAGGCTGGTCGAAGTAGTTCTGCACCGACAGGCGTAAACGTTGCGCGAAGACGCGGTTCTTATCCATGTCGATAGCGGTACGGATAAATTTATGTACGTGGCGGTCGTAGCCAATCCACAAATCGATGGCCTGCTGCCCCCAACTGATGATGCGGTCCAGCTTATTTTGCAGGTCAAAAACCAGCTTATCGACAAAGCCCAAATCCGGGCTGCTCAGCGTAGCATCCTGAATGCGCAACAGATTGGCCTGCAATTTGTCACCCGCCGCTTCCAGCGTATCCTGCAGTTCACGCAGTGTGCCGGAGGTTTCGGACAGCAGCAGTTCACAGCTTGAAATCGCGGCACGCCAGTCTTTGTTGAGCAGGTCCGCAATATCGGTTTTCACCGCTTGTTGCTGCTCATCCATCAGACGTTGCGTCATGTCGATGCTGTCAAAAATCTCGGCCACGGAATATTTCAGCGGGGCAAAGACATTGCGATGCCAGTGGAATTCATCACCGTCTTCTTCAGCGGCATCCGCAGCGCGCTTCAGTTCCTGCGCCACAATCGACAGCTGCATTGACAGGCGCAGCGTGGAAAATTCACGCTGGCGAATGTAGTAGTCGGTAATGCCGATGGCCAGCGGCGTCAGACGGTAAATCGCGTGGCCTTCAGTGAGCTCACTGGTAAAGCGATTGAGCAGACGCTGACGCACCATGTCATTGATGGCGTTGTTGGCACGCACCTGCACGGTTTCATGGGTTTGCTCAAAGGCTTTACTGACGTGACGAAACGCATCGATCAGTTCACCTTCACTCATTTCACCGTCCATGCGCTCACCGTTTAAGGTGGCGATAGCCAGCAAAAAGGCCAGACGTTCTACCGGCAACGCAAGTGAAAAGTCATTCTTGCGCGCCCATGCCACCAATTCGGGGACCGTCTGGGAAAATTCGCTCATAGTTGATCCTTCTACCTGGGTTTGCGCGCGGTCACGTGGATATAGCGCCCTAAACTTAAAAAGGGCTCCTGACGACAGTAGCGCCGTTCCATCTCAATAATCTCTTCAACGCTTTTGACGACGCCGGGCGGTGGCGGTTTCATGTAATCACAAAACACGCGAATGCCTGCACGCTGTTCAATCTCAAAGCCCGCATCACTTAACCAGCGATTAACGTCCTGAGGATCGCGCGGGAAATCCGGTGACAGCGTACGCTTTTTGCGTTTAGTCATATTGGCACGCAGATAGCCGAAATTGCCGAGTTGCAGGGTGCGGAACGTCAGGGCATGCGCATTGTAAAACATCAACGACAGCACGCCACCGGGCTTCAGCGTGTGCCACAAGGCACGCAGCACCGCTTCCGGTTCTGCCACCCACTCCAGCACAGCGTGAAACAATACCAGATCAACCGGCTGATCCAAATGTTCGCCCACCTGCTGCGCGCTAATTTGTTTGAATTGCATGTTGTGGCTCACACCCTCGGTGTGCGCATGCGCTTCAGCCAGCTTCAACATCTCCGCGGAGAGATCGCACAACAGCACCTGATGGCCACGTGCCGCTAATCCACAGGAGATTTGTCCTACGCCACCGCCGGCATCCAGCACTGACAGTGCGCCTTCAGGCAGTGTCGGTAATAGCGCATCCAGTTCGTCCCACAGGATCGCCTGCCGTACCTGCCCTTTGCGGGTGCCATAAATGTTCTGCGAAAATTTGTCCGCCAGATCGTCAAAGTTACGATCCTGCATGATGATGGCTCCACTGTGCTGCATTCAACTTGTGCTATTTTGTCACAGGCTCAACAAGAATGAACCTTTCACGCCACAGTAACTGTCTGGCTGCTGTTTTTTCGGACAAAAGGAGCAAATTTCGATGTTTTTTGCCTTAAAGAAATGGATTGGCGCGATGTTATTACCTTTACCACTGCTGTTGTTGCTCATGGCGGTAGGACTTTTACTTCTCTGGTTTAGCCGTTGGCAAAAAGGCGGCAAAATCCTGATCTCTATTAGCTGGTTGCTGCTTTTATTGCTCAGCTTGCAACCCGTTGCCGATCGTCTGTTGCGCCCCATCGAACAGCATTATCCAACCTGGAACGGTAGCGAACCGGTGGATTATATCGTCGTGCTGGGCGGTGGCTACACCTTCAATCCGAATTGGGCACCAAGTTCTAATTTGCTCAACAACAGCCTGCCGCGCGTAACAGAAGGTGTGCGCCAATGGCGTCGGAATCCACAAGCAAAAATGATTTTCACTGGCGCTGCTGCTGGATACAACCCCCGCAGCAACGCCAGCGTGGCGGCAGAGGTAGCCGAAAGTCTGGGAGTGCCACGTTCGGCGATTATCACGCTGGACCAACCACATGATACGGGCGAAGAAGCGCTGGCCGTCAAACAAACTATCGGCAATCACCCTTTCCTGCTGGTCTCATCGGCGAACCACTTGCCACGTGCGATGCATTTCTTCCTGAGCGCAGGTCTGAACCCCATCGCCGCACCGGCCAATCAGCTCGCGATTACCTCGCCAATCAGCGCCTGGGACCGCATGTTGCCATCGCCAATGTGGCTGGGTCACAGTGAACGTGCGATTTATGAAACCCTGGGCCAGATTTGGCAACGGCTGCGTGGCGATGATTTGCTGTCATCCGAGCCAGGGAAGTAACTGCTCGCGGGCATGATCAAAGCGCGGACGGTCAAACTGTCCGCTGCTTACCAACGTATCGACACAATCCCATAGCTGATACAGCCAGCGCCGCCAGATAAAGCCTTCAGAAACCGGCGCGCGTTGCAGGTAATGCTGCAGCAGTGAGGCTTCAGCCCCGCTATCTGCCAGCCGGATTAACTCATACTCACGCGGAGCCCAGAGAATATTGCCTGGCTGCATCATCGCTATCAGTTGGTCACTGCGTGCATCTTTCAGCATGCTGGATAAACGCAGGTTGCCGTGCATCAGCACGCAGGGATCGTCGAAGTCTTTGAAGAGATTAGTTAACTGCTGTCGGCTGCGGTACAGGATCTGCCGATCTTCCAACGTGAAAAATGGCGGTGACAGATAGCCCAACGTGGCCCACAGCACCTCGATGCGCTGGCGATACCAGGCTGGCCAGTTGTTTTCCTGGACACTATCAACCCTTCCCACTAATCCGTGGCTGTCGATACGGTGCCAGCCGAGTACACCCTCGACAATCTGCTCACACAGTTGCTCCCAGCGCACGGCGGTGCGCGCTGGCGCTTCGGCGGAGACGCCATTGAATCGCGCCATCAGTAGCATTTCATGTACCGGCGGCTGCTGACTCAGCACCAGGCCAAAAACCGCAGGTACTGTGACCAGTCCATCATGGCCCAACATGGTGAGTTTTTTGGCTTCCAGCGCCGCACGGCCTTGATGACGAAAATACTTCGCCACCAGCGGCATCGGTTTACCGTCGTTGTCATAGAGTGCGTACAGCCGCGACTGCGCCTGTTCGCTAATGGTTTCGAGGCGGCTGATACCTTCACCCAGTATCAACGCCAGTTCTGAACGGAGCTGTTCCATGCGTTATCCTCCGCAGTCAATTGACTTCACTATCCTGGAGGTCATGGTGGCGCGAAACTTAGCGCCAGATCAAACTTTATGGCCAGCGCGAGCGGCTGGCCGGTCAGGCGTTAACCCCGCATGGCCGCACGGACACGGACCAGATCCTCTGGCGTATCCACGCCAACACTTGGCACGGTTTGCGCTACGGCAACGTGGATCTTCTCGCCGTACCACAGCACGCGCAACTGCTCCAGCAATTCAATGTGCTCTAACGGGCAAGGTTCCCACGCAATGTAACGACGGATAAAGCCAGCGCGATAGGCGTAAATGCCAATGTGACGCAGCAAAGTGTCACCGATCTGTTCGCGCGATTTCGCATAGCGCTCGCGATCCCACGGAATGGTGGCGCGTGAGAAATAAAGCGCATAGCCTTTCGCGTCCATCACCACTTTAACCGCATTGGGGTTAAACGCTTCTTCAGCGTCGCTAATCGGCACGGCTAATGTCGCCATCCCTGCATCAGCCTGCGCCAGATTATCGGCGACCTGACGCACGATCTCTGCCGGAATCATCGGCTCGTCACCCTGCACGTTGACGATAATGGTGTCATCGGCAAACTGATATTTCTCAATCACTTCTGCCAGGCGCTCGGTGCCCGACTGGTGATCCGCGCGCGTCATGCACACTTCGCCACCGGCAGCGGTTACCGCTGCAGCAACCTCGGGGTGATCGGTCGCCACAATTACGCGATCGGCGCCCGACTCGCGTGCGCGCTCCATCACGTGTACGACCATCGGCTTACCGTGAATATCCACCAGCGGTTTGCCAGGGAGGCGCGTTGATGCGTAACGCGCCGGAATAATGGCGACGAAACTCATGGATGGATCTCTTCAACAGACAGCGTACGCGCTTCCACTTCGAGCAATACCGGAATGCCATCGCGCACCGGGTAAGCCAGGCCGTCTGGTTTACAAATCAGCTCCTGCTGCTCTTTGTTGAAATACAGTTTTCCGTTGCAAACCGGACAGGCAACAATCTCAAGTAAACGGTGATCCATAATTTTCTCCTTTCAGCACCGATTTGTCAGGCGCCTAGCATACCATAGCGCACCCGAAGCACAGTGCGCCGGGCGCGGCATTATTACGATGAACTCAATCGCTGATAACCCAACGATGCGTCCAGGCAGCAAGCAGTTCGGCAGGGACATTTTCAACGATGACCTCATCGGCACCTTGCCACTGTGCAAAGCGACTGATGGCTTTTTGCACATCATTCAGAAAGGCCTGGGTAACACGCACGCCGGGCTCTAGCCAAAATGCACGGATAATCAGCTGCTGTGCCTGGCGGTCCATCTTTGCATCAATACGCGCTTTGAGTGCACCTCGGTGTAACACCGGCAGAACAAAGTAACCATAGACGCGCTTCTCAGCAGGGGTATAGCACTCAATGCGGTAATCGAAATTAAACAACTCCAGAGCGCGACGGCGATCCCATACCACCGGATCGAACGGTGACAACAAGGCCGTGTGGGTGGCGCTGGGCATTTTATCCAGCAGAGGTAACAAGCTCTTATGCAGCCACATCTCACCGAGTTGTTCCACCTCAACGCACACGATTTCGCCTTGTGCTTCGGCATCCTTAATCCAGGATTGCAGGGGTGCACGCTTCAGCCGATAGTAATCGGCCAACCAACTGGCACGAAAAATACCGAGACTGCGGGCACTGTGTCGAAGCATCGCCAGTACCGCATCAGATTCACTCACTGCATGCTGTTCGTCATCCCAATCAGGCATCACGCGGGTGCGCAGATCGTACACCCGCTGGAAGTTACGTCGTTCGACCACCATCAACTCACCCGCGCTGAACAGGTTTTCCAGATGCCGCTTGTGTGGCTTCCAGGCCCACCAGCCGGGTTTGGTGTGCTTATCACTGGCAAAATCGGCCGCGCGTACCGGGCCATTTTCAGCGATATGATTCAGCAAGGCGGCGATTTCCTGCTGATGTTCTTCAACCCACTGCTCGTTATATTTCCATCCCAGCCGCTGCGGCTCCAGCATGCGATGGCGTAGCAACGGGTAATCTTCGAAGGGGATGAAACAGGCTTCGTGCGCCCAATACTCAAAAAGCGCACCGGAGGCCAATGTTTCTTCCAGCCACTGTGTGGGATAAGCGCCAAGGCGGCTGAACAGCACCAGATAAGGACTACGGGCGACGACATTGATGGTGTCGATTTGCAGTAGTGACATCTGCCGCACGCAGGCATGGATATCGGCCAGGCGGGCTCGGCGGCTCGGTGGGCGTAACAACCCCTGAGCAGCCAGGTGTAAATGACGAGCAGTTTGGAGTGAAAGGGACGATGTTGTGGTCATGACTCGATTCCCTTTGAGCAGGTTTAGCGCGAACGGGTGTCGCGCGCAGTCGTGCAGAGTTGGGTCACATCGGCGAGTAAAGCATCAAGGGACGCCCCCGACAGATCGGCATCAACCGGTAGATACCACCAGTTGTCACGTGCAAAACTACGGCATTTCACTGCGTCTTTTTCGGTCATCAGCAGGCATTGATGAGTCTGCGTCAAACGCTGTAACTCTTCTTCGCTATAAGCATGGTGATCGGCAAACGCGATTTCCGCCACCGGCTTGATGCCGTGCTGCTGCAACGTTTTGAAGAATCGCGGCGGATGTCCAATGCCGGCCATCGCCACCGTTTCTGGCAATTGATCGAGGTTCGCTGTCTCACCGTTCACCAGATTGATCGCCTTACCGGGACGCAACGTCATGGCTATCTCACCGGCTTGCGCCTCTCCACCATTGACGATGATGGCATTGACGCTTTGCAGCCGGGATGCGCGCTCACGCATCGGACCTGCGGGCAGCCACCAGCCATTACCGAAGCGACGGACACCATCCACTACCACAATTTCACGATCGCGCTGCAACGCGTAATGTTGCAGCCCGTCGTCGGTAATAATCACATCCAGTTCCTGTGCGGCCAGCAGTCCTTCTACCGCCATACGGCGTTGAGGCGCGACGGCTACCGGCGCCTGAGTACGCTGCGCGATTAATACCGGCTCGTCGCCGGCTTGTGATGTCGGGGTATCGGCCGTCACCAGCAGTGGATACCGCTCAGCCTTTCCACCATAGCCGCGTGAGACAACGCCAACGCGCAGGCCACGCTGTTGCAGTGCCTGAACCAGCCAAATCACCACCGGCGTTTTACCGTTGCCGCCAGCCGTCAGATTACCTACCACAATCACCGGACAGGGCGCACGCCAGCTTTTACGCCAGCCACGCTGATAGCTGAGGCGAATCAAACTGCTGATTACCCCATACAGCAAACTCAGTGGCCACAATAGCAGCCACAGTGGCGAGCGCCCGCTCCAGATGCGTTCAATCATTGACCAAACTGCAGTTTGTGAAGCTGTGCATAGGCACCCTTTTCGGCCAGCAACACGCTGTGCGTACCGCGTTCAACGATACGACCATCCTCAACGACCACGATTTCATCGGCTTTTTCGATGGTCGACAGGCGGTGCGCAATCACTAGCGAAGTACGGTTTTTCTGCAGCTCATCCAGTGCGGCCTGAATGGCGCGCTCGGATTCGGTATCCAGTGCTGAGGTCGCTTCATCAAGGATCAGAATCGGGCAATCACGCAGCAATGCGCGCGCGATGGCAATACGTTGACGCTGGCCACCTGACAGCAACACGCCGTTCTCACCAATCACGGTATCCAGACCGTTATCCATCTTCTTAATAAAGTCCATGGCGTGCGCCATAGTCGCTGCCTGTTCAATCTGCTCGCGGGTGTATTCTCCATTGCGTGCATAAGCAATGTTATTGGCAATGGTGTCGTTGAACAGATGAACATTCTGAGATACCAGCGCCACCTGATTACGCAGCGAACGCAGGGTGTATTCACGCAGATCGTGGCCATCCAGCAGAATTTCACCGGAGTCGATATCGTAGAAACGGGTCAACAGGCTCGCCATGGTCGATTTACCCGATCCTGAGCGTCCTACCAATGCCACGGTTTTGCCCTCGGGCAGTGACAGATTGATATCACGCAGCGCCGGGACTTCACGGCCAGGATAGGTAAAGGTCACATTGCGGAATTCCACATCACCTTTGGCACGTGTGATTTCACGTTTACCGTTATCGATTTCCTGCTCGCTATCCAGAATCGAGAACAGTGTCTGACAAGCCGCCATGCCGCGCTGGAACTGGGCATTAACGTTGGTCAGCGACTTCAGTGGGCGCATCAGTGCGATCATTGATGAGAACACCACGGTGATGGTACCGGCAGTCAGTGTTTCCATCACACTCGGGAAGCTGGCGGCATAAAGAACAAATGCCAAAGCCAGTGAGGCGATCAGTTGAATGACCGGATCCGAGATAGAAGAGGCAGATACCAGTTTCATGCCCTGCTGGCGCATTTTATTACTCACCTGCGAGAAACGCTGCGCTTCAACATCCTGACCACCGAAGATCAGCACTTCTTTATGCCCTTTCAGCATCTGTTCAGCACTGGTGGTGACTTGTCCCATGGTGTTCTGCATGTTTTTACTGATGCTGCGGAAACGTTTTGAAACCGTACGAATCGCAAAGGAAACAATTGGCGCAAGGACAATCAAAATTAATGACAGCTGCCAGCTGTAGTAGAACATCATGATAAACAGGCCGATGATCGAGGCGCCTTCACGTACGACCGTCACCAGTGCACTGGAAGAGGACGAAGCAACCTGCTCGGAATCATAAGTGATGCGTGACAGCAATGTGCCGGTTGATTGCTGGTCAAAGAACGCCACGGGCATGCCCATCATGTGACCAAACAAGCGGCGGCGCATATTCATGACCACGTTGCCCGATACCCAAGAGAGGCAATAACTGGAGATGTAGCTGGTCACGCCACGCACCAGCATCAGGCCAATCACCACCAGAGGCATCCAAAGCATGACGGAACGATCGGCCTTACCGAAGCCATCATCCAGTAAAGGTTTCAACAGCGACAACATTAAGGTATCGCCGGCCGCATTGAGAATCAGCGCCACCGCAGACACAAACAGTCCTGCTTTGTGCGGCGCAATCATCGGCCAGAGTCGGCGGAACGTTTGCCACGTTGAGAGATCTTTGTCTTGATGCATTATTTATTCACGCTGTTTGAAATAGCCGCTCATTCTACCTGGATTCACCTTTGACGCCAAACCACTGATGATACCAGCGAGGTTTTATTTGCTCCCTCAATCCCTTAATCTGCCATTCACCCTGCCGAATACCAATGTGGACCTGCCCGGATTGTGCCGTGTCATACCAGATATAGCCCTGTTGGCGATAGCGTTCCACCACGGCGGCGGCTGGCATGCGCCAGGCGTTATAGCGCGCTACCGATGCCACCGCGCCCTTTCCTGCAACACTACGTAACAGTAATGGCCCCGAAGAGGTTCGGCTACCATGATGAGGGACCTGCATTAACGTGCTGGTGAGCTGGGTTTTCTCTAATGCCACCAATTTTCTTTCTGCTTCTAACTCAATATCCCCGGTGAGCAGCAGGCTGACCGCTCCATCGTCTACGCGTACGACACAAGAGTCATTATTTTGCCCTTGCGTATTCCCTGCGGGCGGCCAGAGTGCCGTAAAGGTCAGTTTGCCCCATTGCCACTGCTCTCCTCGCTGACAGGGTAAATGTCCCGCTTCACCCAATGCACTGCGGATCATCATATTGGGATTGGCCTGATGCAGTGAATTCAGCCCACCCCGATGATCCAGATGCTTATGACTTACCACCACCGTGTTTAGCTGTCGTCCCTTATACAGTAACCATGGCAGTATCACGCGCGCGCCCGCATCATCTTCATTCCAGCGTGGACCCGCATCGTACAACACCACTTCATTACCCTGTGTAATCGCGATCGCCAGACCATGGCCCACATCCAGCACGTCAATCTGCCAGTCATCTTGTTCAGACTGATGACGCCATAACAGAAATGCCAATGCGCAGCCGCAGCAAAGCATCAGCGTGTTATTCAGCAAACCACTGCGCCACATAAATAAACCGCCCCATAGCAGGGCCACTGCCTGCAAGGCATCATTTAACGGCCACCATCCTGCTGGCAAGTATGCCAGGCCCTGCATCACCTGATTGACAGAAAAATCCGCCAACCGCCACAGTACCGAAGCGATGGGTTGTATGGGCAGCAAAAGCGCCAGCAGTATCAATGGCACGGTGAAAAGCGATACCACCGGCACCGCGATGAGGTTAGCGACCAGTGCACTGAGGCTGATTCCCTGAAATAAAAAAATCTGCAGAGGAGCCATCAGTATCATCATGCCAAGTTGTAAGTGCAGCAATCTCAGCGGCAGCCAGCGCCAGGCCTGACGGTATCGATCCGGCAAGGAAAACCACTGGAACCAGATGATTAACATGGCGACGGCAAGAGCAGAGAGCCAAAAGCTTTCAGATAAGACGGTGAGGGGATCAAGCCAAAGCAGTACACCCATGCACAGTGTCCAAATCTGCCAGCCTGTTAACTGCCAGCCAGCGATTCTTATCGTTGTCCACAGTAGTAGCGCGACCAGCGCGCGCTGTGCTGGTGCATGGCTGCCCGACAGCCAGCAGTAGATTGTCGCGGTAATGATGCTCCCCATCAGCGGCAGCAGATAACCGATGGTGTGCGCAGGCTGCAGCAGCTGCAAGCCACGTACTATCATCCAGCCAACGCTGGCCGCTAGCGCAATATGCATACCGGAAATCGCCATTAAGTGTGCGGTTCCGGTCTCACGTAATAATTGTCGCTGAGTTTTGGTCATGTTCTCACGTTCGCCAAAAGCCAGCGCCTGCAAAATGGCCGGTTGTTGCAGGTGTTCAAAAAGAGGTTGATGATGGCGCATAACCTGCGTTCGCAAATTACAATCTACCGATTCCGCCAGCTGGTTAATGATTCTCCCCTGCAAAGGTGTATGGTTTGCCAGCGCAAAACGTTGGGCATCAAACCCGCCTTCATTCAATCGACCATGCACTGCACGCAAGCGTAAGGTCATTTTCCAGCGTTGCCCTGCACAATACCCCGATTCACTTGGCTCCACATTGATACTGACAAACAACGGCGGGAACTGATACCGCTCACCCACACGGATAATCTGGGCTTTAAATTGCTGTTGATTTTCCTTCACATCAACAATACGCAGCGTCACTTCGGCTGGCGCCATTGAAAGCTGGTCAATCACATTCAGCATCTGTCTCGCTTCCAGTAGCGCCCACGCCAGAAGCAGGATACCCATGCCAATAAGACGCAGCCCAGCCCAAGGCAGGGATGCCACAATAAGTGCTAGTAGCACCATCACAGCGATCATTTCCATGGTCGATATTTGAGGTAACAAACCCAATGGTAGCGCCGCCAGGATCATGATTCTGGCTACTGCAATCCCTGTTATACGCATCACTTTTCTCCCGCAATGGGCACCAGTTTGCGTGCAATTGGCAGGAATAGCTTTCAGGAATGGGGAGAGCTGGATTGCGGATGCCAAAAAATCGAAGTGGCTTTCATTGTTGATGTGGGTTTAGGAATCAGATTCACAACAACGAATTTAGAGCAAAAAAAAACGACACCCGGAGGTGTCGCTTTGTCGTTCGGTAACGGCTTAGCCGTAGATATTTGCACGGTCACGCAATTCTTTGCCCGGCTTAAAGTGGGGAACGTATTTACCTTCCAGATCCACTTTGTCACCCGTTTTCGGGTTACGACCAGTGCGCGGTGCGCGGTAGTGCAAAGAAAAGCTGCCGAATCCCCGGATTTCAATGCGCTCGCCCTGTGCCAACGTGGTGGCCATGTGCTCGAGCATCTCTTTAACTGCATCCTCAACGACTTTCGCCGGAATATGAGTATGCTGTCCAGCAAGTCTTTCAATAAGTTCTGACTTGGTCATGTAACCTCCGGTTAATCCTTAATGGGAAAGGTATGACAGCTTTTACCGAAACCGGACGACTTACATCGTCCGGTGCCTCGGGTCGATTACTCGCCTTTAGCCGCTTTGAACGCTTCAGCCATAGCGCTAGAGAAGTTGCTTTCTTCCTGTTTGGTGTTAACAGTGTTGATAGCTTCTTTCTCATCAGCCTGGTCTTTAGCACGAACAGACAGGCTTACAACGCGGTTCTTACGGTCAACGCCGGTGAATTTAGCTTCAACGTCGTCACCAACACTCAGAACCAGAGTTGCATCTTCGATACGGTCCAGTGAAGCTTCTGAAGCGCGCAGGTAACCTTCAACGCCATCAGCCAATTCTACTGTAGCACCTTTAGCGTCTACTGCAGTTACTTTACCGTTAACGATAGCGCCTTTCTTGTTCAGGGTGATGTAGTTGTTGAATGGATCTTCAGCCAACTGCTTCACGCCCAGAGAGATGCGCTCGCGCTCTGCATCAACCTGCAGTACAACAGCAGCGATTTCGTCGCCTTTTTTGTACTCACGAACGGCTTCTTCGCCAGTCGCGTTCCAGGAGATGTCTGACAGGTGAACCAGACCGTCGATGCCACCGTCCAGGCCGATGAAGATACCGAAGTCAGTGATTGACTTGATTTTACCTTCAACGCGATCGCCTTTGTTGTGGGTCTCAGCGAACTGCTGCCATGGGTTGTTTTTGCACTGCTTCAGACCCAGGGAGATACGACGACGTTCTTCGTCGATGTCCAGAACCATAACTTCAACAACATCGCCCACGTTAACAACTTTAGATGGGTGAATGTTTTTGTTGGTCCAGTCCATTTCAGAAACGTGTACCAGACCTTCAACGCCTTCTTCGATTTCAACGAAGCAGCCGTAATCAGTCAGGTTGGTTACACGGCCAGTCAGCTTGGTGCCTTCTGGGTAACGCTTAGCGATAGCAACCCATGGATCTTCGCCCAACTGTTTCAGGCCCAGAGATACACGAGTACGCTCGCGGTCGAACTTCAGCACTTTAACAGTGATTTCGTCGCCCACGTTGACGATTTCGCTTGGATGCTTAACGCGTTTCCAGGCCATATCGGTGATGTGCAGCAGGCCGTCAACGCCACCCAGGTCCACGAATGCGCCGTAGTCAGTGAGGTTCTTAACGATACCTTTAACTTCCATGCCTTCCTGCAGGTTTTCCAGCAGCTGATCGCGTTCAGCGCTGTTTTCAGATTCGATAACTGCGCGGCGAGAAACCACCACGTTGTTACGTTTCTGATCAAGCTTGATAACTTTGAACTCAAGCTCTTTGCCTTCCAGGTGCAGGGTATCGCGAACCGGACGAACGTCAACCAGTGAACCTGGCAGGAACGCACGAATACCGTTCAGCTCAACTGTGAAGCCACCTTTAACTTTGCCGTTGATAACACCGGTAACAGTTTCAGCTTCTTCGTAAGCTTTTTCCAGCGTGATCCAAGCTTCGTGACGCTTAGCTTTCTCACGGGACAGCAGGGTTTCACCGAAGCCGTCTTCAACTGCGTCAAGCGCAACGTCAACTTCGTCGCCAACCTGGATTTCCAGTTCGCCGGCTGCGTTCTTGAACTGCTCTGCAGGGATTGCAGACTCAGATTTCAGACCCGCATCAACCAGGACTACGTCTTTGTCGATAGAGACAACAACGCCACGAACGATGGAACCCGGACGGGTTTCGATTTCTTTCAGTGATTCTTCAAATAGTTGAGCAAAAGATTCAGTCATATTGATAATCTTAGGATTCTTCAATTTAACGTCCACCTGACGTCATTGTCGGATGGGGTTGTTTCACATGCCCAGCACCGGATCCGTGGTACAGGGTTACTTCAATTCAGTTACCGAATAGATTAAATGCCCAGCTTGTGGCGGGCATAATCAAGTGCCTTTTCAATCACTTGCTCAATGGACATACTGGTTGAATCCAGCACCAGAGCATCAGCGGCAGGCACTAAAGGCGCAATTGCACGATTACGATCGCGGTCGTCGCGTTCCTTTATCTCGGATAAAAGGCGATCAAAGTTAACATTAAAGCCCTTCTCCTGCAACTGTAGCATACGACGGTGAGCACGCTCTTCTGAACTTGCATCAAGGAAGATTTTTACCGGTGCATCGGGGAACACGACTGTGCCCATATCACGGCCATCTGCAATTAAGCCCGGCTCTTCACGGAATGCTCGCTGACGACGCAGCAGCGCTTCACGCACGCGTGGGAAGGCAGCAACCCGCGAAGCCGTATTACTCACTTCCTGCGTACGGATTTCACCGGTCACATCCTCACCTTCTAAAATGACCTGCATCTCACCTTCTACGGACAAGAAACGCACGTCGAGGTGAGCGGCCATAGGCACTAATGCTTCTTCGGATTCGATATCCACCTGATGATGAAGTGCAGCCAATGCAAGTACGCGATAAATGGCACCAGAATCCAGCAAGTGCCACTGCAATGACTCCGCCATCGCTTTACACAAAGTCCCTTTACCTGCGCCACTTGGGCCATCAATGGTAATTACCGGGGCGATTGCCGTCATTGTTCTCTCCTGTTGCTGCGTGCTTATTATCAGCCTTCTTGGCTGTTTGAATGCGCGGCATTATACGCTGCCCGCGTCAGGTTAGTTACCCTTTAGCGTAGACAGCGCCAGAATTTTCGACAGATTCAGAAGAATTTCCGCCCAACAAGACCAGAAGAGAGCGAGGAAACCCGGCACAAGCGTACCGGGTAGCGTGATCAAGAGGTCTGGCTGATTTTCGCCAACTGCTGGAAGTAATCCGGGAAGGTTTTCGCCGTGCAGCCAGGATCAAGAATGGTGACAGGCGTGTCCGATAACGCCACCAGCGCAAAGCACATCGCCATGCGGTGATCGTTATAAGTGCCAATATCCGCATGCTGAAGCTGAGCCGGTGGAGTGACACGAATGAAATCGTGACCTTCTTCTACTTCCGCACCCACTTTGCGCAATTCGGTCGCCATCGCCGCTAAGCGGTCAGTCTCTTTCACACGCCAGTTGTAGATATTTCGCATCAAGGTGGTGCCTTCCGCGAACAACGCCGTGGTGGCAATGGTCATCGCCGCATCTGGAATATGGTTCATGTCCATATCAATCGCGGTCAGAGAACCTCGTGTGCAGGCAATATAGTCATCACCCCACTCGATCACCGCACCCATTTTTTCCAGCACATCAGCAAAGCGGATGTCGCCCTGAACGCTGTTGCGGCCAATCCCGGTTACGCGAACCGTTCCACCTTTAATGGCTGCGGCGGCGAGGAAATAAGAGGCAGAAGAGGCATCGCCTTCCACCAGATAATCGCCTGGAGATTGATACTGCTGCTGGCCTTTTACCACGAAGCGCTGGTAATTCTGGTTATCAACGTCAACACCAAAGCAACGCATCAGGTGCAGAGTGATATCAATGTACGGCTTGGAGACCAAATCACCTTTGATGGTAATCACAGTGTCTTTCGGTGCCAGCGGAGCGGTCATCAGCAATGCTGTCAGGAACTGGCTGGAAACACTACCGTCCACACTGACATCGCCACCTACAAACCCGCCGTTCAGACGCAGCGGCGGATAATCCGTCTGCTCCAGGTAATCAATATTGGCTCCGCCCTGACGCAACGCATCCACCAGATGACCAATTGGGCGCTCTTTCATGCGGGGTTCGCCAGTCAGCACAATTGATTGTTGGCCTAAGCACAATGCGGCTGCCAGCGGACGCATCGCCGTGCCGGCGTTGCCCAGAAAGAGTTCCAGGGCCTGGTCACTGTGCAGCGGACCTGCATTTCCCACCACTTCGCACACGGTACGATCGGCAGAGAGCGTGTAATTGACGCCCAGCGCCTTCAGCGCATTCAGCATGTGTTTAACGTCATCGCTGTCCAGCAAATTGGTCAGGCGAGTCGTGCCGTTTGCCAGCGCGGCCAATAACAATGCGCGGTTAGAAACGCTTTTTGAACCCGGTAAGTTTACCGTGCCGTCAACGCGAGCAATCGGTTGTAGAGTCAGGGAGTCCTGCATGTGAAACCAAATCTCCAGAAAAGACAAAACCCCGTTATGTAACGGGGCCAGTGGCCAGCCAGGCTGGCCTATGATGAGTAATTAGCCGTGACGACGTTCGAAGTCGATCATGAACTCAGTCAGGGCTTTCACCCCTTCCAGCGGCATCGCATTGTAGATCGATGCACGCATACCGCCAACCACGCGGTGTCCTTTCAGTGCATGCAGGCCTGCCTGCAGAGACTCGTCCAGAAACACTTTATCCAGCGCGGCATCAGCCAGCTGGAATGGCACGTTCATACGTGAACGGTTAGCAGCAGCAACATCGTTACGGTAGAAGCTGCTGTTATCGATGACGCCATAGAGCAGGTCTGCTTTCGCCTGATTGACCTTATCCATCTCAGCAACACCGCCCTTCTCTTTCAGCCATTTGAATACCAGACCAGAGAGGTACCAGGCAAAAGTCGGCGGTGTGTTGAACATGGATTCGTTTTCAGCCAGCACCTTGTAATCAAGGATAGACGGCACATAACGCTGCGCTTTGCCCAGCAGATCCTCACGCACCACCACCAGCGTTAATCCCGCTGGACCGATGTTTTTCTGTGCGCCTGCGTAGATCACACCGTAACGGCTGACATCGATTGGGCGAGACATAATGGTTGAAGAAAGATCAGCCACCACGACTTTGTCACCAAAGTCAGGCTCTGCATCGATAGCAATACCATCAATGGTTTCATTCGGGCAGAAATGCACATAGGCGGCATCATCGTTCAACTGCCACTCACGCATTGGTAACAAAGCACGCTTACCGTCAAGCGTGGTTTTGACGTCGATGGTGTTCGGGGTGCAATATTTTTCAGCTTCTTTAATCGCGCTGTGTGCCCAGTAGCCGCCATCAATATAGTCAGCGGATTTAGCATCACCCAGCAGGTTACCTGGAATAGCCGCGAACTGCGCGCGCGCGCCACCATGGCAGAATAAAACTTTGTAGTTCGATGGGATCTTCAGCAGATCGCGAAAATCCTGTTCTGCTGCTTCAGCGACAGCAATGAACTCTTTACTGCGATGGCTGATCTCCATTACAGAGGTGCCTAATCCGTGCCAGTTTGTCAGTTCTTGTTCTGCACGACGGAGCACTTCTACCGGCAGCATCGCTGGGCCGGAGCTAAAATTATAAACCTGCGTCATTTCCCCTCACCACTGTCATATCGAACGGTTATGAATACCGTATCGGTTTTATCATTGCCTCCGAATGGCTGCAATCATTAATCCGATAGCGATCACAATTCCGGGGCGGGCTCCACCGCAGCTTATGTCATAAATGCAATAAGCCACGGAATTTTGTGAGGGAGATTCCCGATGTAAAATCAGAATGCTGCCAGGTGATGAAATAGCCGTGACAATACCGCGATAAATTTAGACCACTGAATAGCGAAGCAGGCGCAAAACCCGTATCATTGCGCGCTTTACGCCCACCCCATCGACTTGAGAGAGCGCCAACATGACGCAAACGTTTATTCCAGGAAAAGACGCCGCACTGGAAGACTCCATCGCACGTTTCCAGCACAAACTGCAGGACCTGGGCTTCAACATTGAAGAAGCCTCCTGGCTGAACCCGGTTCCACACGTCTGGTCTGTGCATATCCGCGATCGCGACTGCCCGCTGTGCTTTACCAATGGTAAAGGTGCCAGTAAGAAAGCGGCACTGGCTTCAGCGTTAGGCGAATATTTTGAGCGTCTCTCAACCAACTACTTCTTCGCCGATTTCTGGCTCGGTCAGTCCATCGCCAACGGCGATTTCGTTCACTACCCGAATGAGAAGTGGTTCCCATTGACTGACGATGACAGTTTACCAGCAGGGATTCTGGATGCGCGTCTGCATAAATTTTACGATCCAGAAGATAGTCTGAGCGCCTCAGATCTGATTGACCTGCAGTCAGGGAATGTTGACCGTGGTATCTGCGGCCTGCCATTTACTCGTCAATCCGACCAGCAGACGGTGTACATCCCGATGAACATCATCGGCAACCTGTATGTTTCTAACGGCATGTCTGCCGGTAACACCGCGAACGAAGCGCGTGTACAAGGCCTGTCTGAAGTCTTTGAGCGCCACATTAAAAACCGCATTATCGCTGAGTCAATTAGCCTGCCAGAAATTCCTGCTGAAGTGATGCAGCGCTACCCCGGCGTGATTGAGGCGATTGAACGTCTGGAAGCCGAAGGTTTCCCGATCTTCTCTTACGATGCTTCACTGGGCGGCAAGTACCCGGTTATCTGCGTAGTGTTGTTTAACCCGGCCAACGGCACTTGCTTTGCTTCATTCGGCGCGCACCCTGACTTTGGTGTGGCATTGGAACGTACCGTTACTGAACTGCTCCAGGGCCGTGGGCTGAAAGACCTGGATGTCTTCACCCCACCAACCTTTGATGATGAAGAAGTGGCTGAACACGCCAACCTGGAAACCCACTTTATCGATTCCAGTGGTTTAATCTCCTGGGACATGTTCAAAGATGATGCGGATTATCCTTTCGTCGACTGGAGTTTCTCAGGCAGCACGCACGAAGAGTTTGATACGCTGATGGCTATCTTCCGCGCGGAAGATCAAGAGGTTTACATCGCGGATTATGAGCATCTGGGCGTTTACGCCTGCCGTATCATCGTACCGGGCATGTCAGATATTTATCCGGCGGAAGACCTGTTATTGGCCAACAACAGCATGGGCGCGCCGCTGCGTGAAACGTTGCTGGCGCTGCCAGCCAGTGAGTGGGAACCGGAGGCGTATCTGAACCTCATCGAGCAGTTGGATGAAGAAGGTCATGACGACTTCACTCGCGTCCGTGAGCTGCTGGGTCTGGCGTCAGGTAAAGACAATGGCTGGTACACCCTACGTATTGGCGAGCTGAAAGCCATGCTGGCATTGGCGGGCGGAGATTTGGATCAGGCTTTGATCTGGACGGAATGGACCATGGAGTTCAACCAGTCAATCTTCAGCGCTGAACGCGCCAACTATTACCGTTGCCTGCAAACCCTGCTGTTGCTCGCCATGGAAGAAGAACGCGATCCTCTGCAATATCATCGTGCCTTTGTGCGGATGTATGGCGAAGCCGCCGTTGATGCCGCTTCTGCAGCGATCAGCGGTGAAGCGCCATTCTACGGCTTGCAGGCAGTGGACCTCGATCTCAAAGCCTTCCCGGCTCATCAGGCCCTGCTGGCCGCCTATGAAAAACTGCAGGCAGCAAAGCGCAACTACTGGTCTAAGTAATATTCACGAGCGCTTAGCGCAATATTTTTGCTAACGTTGAAAATGGCACTGATTAATCCCGGTGCCATTTTTTTGCTTCAAATTGTCATACTCAACATTGAATATTGATAATTAACAATTCAGTTTCATTGATTAAACTGAATTAACATTAAGTCACTTTCAAAGACCCTTCATTAAACTTATTTTGCATAAATTAAAAATTTTTTAGTTGTTATAATTCAGATTGTTACATGCAAATTCCTTAGTTTAACGCCTCGCTTACCCCGTACCTCCCTGCCATTTATGATCCACATCAATTCCTGACCTATACTCCTTTGTTAGTATCTTTACAGACAATTTCAGGAGAGCGTTAGTGTGAAAGCTGACAACCCTTTTAATGCATTATTACCCGCGGCCATGGCGAAAGTTGCTGAAGATGCCGGCGTCTATAAAGCCACTAAACATCCTTTAACCACCTTCTTCTTAGCCATCACTGCTGGCGTATTTATTTCTATCGCATTTGTTTTCTACATTACTGCCACCACGGGCAGTGGCGCGATGCCCTACGGTATTGCGAAACTGATTGGCGGTATCTGCTTCTCTCTGGGTTTGATGCTGGTTGTGGTATGTGGCGCGGACCTTTTCACTTCGACGGTTTTGATTGTGGTGGCGAAAGCCAGCGGGCGCATCACCTGGATGCAACTCGGCCGACATTGGCTGAACGTCTATATCGGTAACCTGTTTGGTGCGCTGTTCTTTGTCGCGCTGATTTGGTTAGCGGGTGAACATATGGTTGCCAACGGCGCGTGGGGTTTGAACGTCCTGCAAACCGCCGATCACAAAATGCATCACACGTTTATTGAGGCCGTTAGCCTCGGCACACTGGCTAATCTGATGGTTTGCCTGGCCGTATGGATGAGTTACTCCGGCCGCAGTCTGTTTGACAAAATGTTTGCCATGATATTGCCGGTCGGGATGTTCGTTGCCAGCGGGTTTGAGCACAGCATCGCCAACATGTTTTTAATCCCTATGGCCATTGTCATTCGCGACTTCGCCAGCCCGGAATTCTGGCAACTGGCCGGCTCCAGCGCCGCACAGTTCCCCTCTCTCAGCGTTGGCGACTTTATTGTTAACAACCTTATTCCCGTGACAATCGGCAACATTATCGGCGGCGGATTGTTAGTCGGTTTGACCTACTGGGTCATCTATCTTCGTGGTGATGAGCCGGTTCACTAAGCAATTGATACGGGCGTGCTCAAGGGCACGTCATCGTCAGAGTCTCCCTAAATAAGGCAGGTATATCATGTCCGAACTTAACGAAAAAATGGCGTCAGCCTGGGAAGGATTTAGCGCCGGCGAATGGCAGAACGGTGTCAACGTCCGTGACTTTATCCAGAAAAACTACACCCCCTATGAAGGTGACGAATCTTTCCTCGCAGGCGCCACACCCGCCACCACTAAACTGTGGGACAGCGTGCTGGAAGGTATCAAGATTGAGAACCGCACCCATGCACCGGTTGATTTCGATACCGACCTGGCTTCTACCATCACGTCACATGATGCGGGTTATATCAATAAATCGCTGGAGACCATCGTAGGTCTGCAAACTGAAGCTCCACTGAAACGCGCCATTATCCCGTTTGGCGGCATCAAAATGGTCGAGGGCTCTTGTAAGGTTTATGGCCGTGAACTCGACCCAGCCCTGAAAAAAGTCTTTACCGACTATCGTAAAACTCATAACCAGGGTGTGTTCGATGTCTATACCCCTGATATTCTGCGCTGCCGTAAATCCGGTGTCTTAACCGGTCTGCCAGATGCTTATGGTCGTGGTCGTATCATCGGTGACTATCGCCGCGTGGCGCTGTACGGCATCGATTATCTGATGAAAGATAAAGTGGCGCAGTTCAATTCACTGCAAAACGATATGGAAAATGGTGTCAATCTTGAAGCCACCATCCGCCTGCGTGAAGAAATCTCCGAGCAACACCGTGCGCTTGGCCAGATTAAAGAAATGGCTGCCAAATACGGCGCTGATATTTCTCTGCCCGCTACCACAGCGCAAGAGGCTGTACAGTGGACCTACTTCGGCTATCTGGCCGCGGTGAAATCACAGAACGGCGCCGCGATGTCATTCGGTCGCGTATCCACCTTCCTCGATGTTTATATCGATCGTGATATTAAAGCGGGCAAACTGACTGAAGAAGGCGCGCAGGAGTTAATTGACCACCTGGTGATGAAACTGCGTATGGTGCGTTTCCTGCGCACTCCAGAATATGACGAACTGTTCTCTGGTGACCCAATCTGGGCAACCGAGTCTCTGGCCGGTATGGGTGTCGATGGCCGTACTTTAGTCACCAAAAGTACCTTCCGCTTCCTGAATACCTTGTACACCATGGGCCCATCACCGGAACCTAACATGACCATTCTGTGGTCAGAAAAGCTGCCGGTTAACTTTAAGAAATATGCGGCCAAAGTCTCTATCGATACGTCTTCATTGCAGTATGAGAATGACGATCTGATGCGTCCTGACTTTGATAACGATGACTACGCGATCGCCTGCTGTGTGAGCCCAATGATTGTCGGCAAACAGATGCAGTTCTTCGGCGCCCGCGCCAACCTCGCTAAAACACTGCTGTATGCAATCAACGGTGGCGTGGACGAAAAACTGAAAATGCAGGTTGGCCCGAAAGAAGCGCCAATCACTGATGAAATTCTGGATTTCGACACGGTGATGGCACGTCTGGATCACTTCATGGATTGGCTGGCTAAACAGTATGTCACCTCATTGAATATCATCCATTACATGCATGATAAGTACAGCTATGAAGCTTCACTGATGGCGCTGCATGACCGTGACGTCTATCGCACCATGGCGTGTGGTATCGCAGGCTTGTCAGTGGCGGCGGATTCCCTGTCTGCCATTAAATATGCCAAAGTAAAAGCCGTGCGTGATGCGGATGGTCTGGCCGTAGATTTCGAGATTGAAGGCGAGTATCCGCAGTTTGGTAACAACGATTCACGTGTCGATGATATGGCGTGTGACCTGGTTGAACGTTTCATGAAGAAAATTCAGAAACTGCAAACCTATCGTAATGCAGTACCTACCCAGTCGGTGCTGACCATCACCTCTAACGTGGTGTACGGTAAGAAAACCGGTAACACCCCTGACGGTCGTCGTGCAGGTGCGCCATTCGGTCCAGGTGCTAACCCTATGCACGGTCGCGATCAGAAAGGTGCCGTTGCCTCACTGACCTCTGTTGCCAAACTGCCGTTTGCTTACGCGAAAGATGGTATTTCCTATACCTTCTCCATCGTGCCAAATGCACTGGGTAAAGATGACAACGTGCGTAAAACCAACCTTGCGGGCCTGATGGATGGCTACTTCCACCACGAAGCCAATATCGAGGGAGGTCAGCACCTTAACGTCAACGTCATGAACCGCGAGATGCTGTTGGATGCGATGGAACATCCGGAGAAATATCCTCAGCTGACCATTCGTGTTTCCGGTTATGCTGTGCGCTTTAACTCGCTGACCAAAGAGCAGCAGCAGGATGTGATTACCCGTACGTTCACTCAGTCCCTGTAATCCTCCCTGAAATGTAAAGGCTCCTGCGGGAGCCTTTTCTCCACAAGTCTGTTTTGCCAGTTTGCTTTCGCTGGCAGCCTGGCAAAATCGACTTTAATCCAAGAGCACAACACAGATTGTGCCGCCTGTTGTTAAGGCTAACCCGGAGAATACATCGCAATGTCAACCATCGGTCGTATCCACTCATTCGAATCCTGCGGCACCGTTGACGGTCCCGGCATCCGTTTTATCACCTTCTTTCAGGGCTGCCTGATGCGCTGCCTCTACTGCCATAATCGCGATACCTGGGACACCCACGGAGGTAAAGAAGTCACGGTGGATGACCTGATGAAAGATGCGTTGTCGTATCGCCACTTTATGAATGCCTCTGGCGGCGGTGTGACGGCATCAGGAGGGGAAGCGATCTTACAGGCCGAGTTTGTGCGTGATTGGTTCCGTGCCTGTAAGGCAGAAGGCATTCACACCTGCCTGGATACCAACGGCTTTGTACGTCGTTACGATCCAGTGATCGACGAACTGCTGGATGCCACCGATCTGGTGATGCTCGACCTAAAACAAATCAATGATGATGTGCACCAGATTCTGGTTGGCGTCTCTAATCATCGCACCCTCGATTTCGCGCGCTATCTGCAGAAGAAAGGCAAACGTACCTGGATTCGCTTTGTGGTGGTGCCTGGCTATTCCGATGATGATGACTCTGCCCATCGCCTCGGCGAATTTACGAAGGATATGGAGAACGTCGAGAAGATTGAGCTACTGCCCTACCATGAACTGGGCAAGCACAAATGGATTGCCATGGGCGAAGAGTACAAGCTGGATGGGGTAAAACCACCCAGTAAAGAGACGATGGAACGGGTCAAAAATATTCTGGCAGGATATGGTCACGAAGTGATGTACTGACAAAAAAGGGAGCATGTCGCTCCCTTTATTATTCACGCAATCAGATATTAAGCGTGTGCAATTGGCGTGGCATGCTGATCGGCCTTACGCAGCAGCATCACCAGATACACTAACGCGACGGCCGCAATCATCACAAACAGCAAACGGTCTGAGTAATTTTGCATCAGCATCGATGTCATACCCGGCCCGACCAGGCTGCCGATGGTGTAGCTAAACAACAGCGCCTGATTCATGGCAACCAGTTCATGATGAGCAACGGTTTCACAAGCCCAGGACATCGCCACCGGATACAGCGTGAAGCCAGCCAGACCCAGCACAAACAGCGCAGGCGCCATGGCAGTATCGCCCAACATGGCAATCGCCCCTAAAATGACCACAAACACCTGAACGCGCAACACCATCAGACGACCAAAGCGGTCGGCTAGACGGCCCACCGGCCACTGACCGACAATGCCCGAACTCACCAGCAGCGCCATCCAGTATCCGACGTTGGCATCACTCATTCCTCGATGAGACAGATATAACGGCATCAGACCATACAGTGAGCCCAGTACGATACCGGAAATAATGCAGCCGTTGATGCCCAGACGTGAACTGCGACGGCGCAACATGGTCCAGATGCGACCGGTAGAAGCCTCTTCAGTCGCGGAGCTGGCATTAACACGCAGGAAGACCACCGGCAGCACGGCACAGACGATCAGCGCGGTAACCCATGGGATCACCTGCAGGAGCTCAGTCGAAACGCGACTCACCAGCAACTGACCCGCTACCGTGCCGAGATAGTAGATGATCATATAGGCAGCCAACAGTTGACCGCGATTACGCACGGTACCGCTGCACAGCAACGCACTTTCCACCACCACCCAAATCAGCGCACAGCCGACACCCGCGACAAAACGCAGTGCAGTCCAGCTGTAGAAGCCTTCTAACAACACCATTCCCATGGTTGCGACGGCAAACAGGGCGCTGGCCAGATAGAAACAGCGATTAAAGCCATAGCGGTTGATTAACCAGCCCGCCAGCAATGTCCCCAGCAGATTCCCGGTGTAATAGGCTGAGCTGGCCATACCCACCTGCCATGTCGGCAGTTGATCGTGAGTAAGCCAAAGCGGTACCAGCGTATTAAGCACAGCAATAGACACCGTCATGAGCATTAAGCCGCAAAGCAGCAACACGACGGGGCGCGACCAGGTAGACATAGGGATTAAAAACCAAAGAAATGAAGATAATTGCGCGCAGTTTGCCATTCGCTATTTTAAAGTCAACGGGCAAAAAATCACCACAGCACAATTTGCTGCTGAACAATTTATTATTTTTATCTTCAGCAGGTTAGAGGAGATATATCATTATAAAAACTCAATGCTATCTGCATGAATTTATGGATTTTAGTGTTTTAAGCGACTCTACTGACGATAACGTTTATTTCTGATTAATTCTTACTAAAAAATAATCGCTCGCTCATGAAAGTAAAAACCCGGCATTGCCGGGTTTGACTATCAGAAAGCTGGGGTTAACCAATGATTTCCAATCCGCCCATATAGGGGCGCAGCACTTCTGGTACTTCGATACGGCCGTCAGCCTGCTGGTAGTTTTCCAGCACCGCCACCAATGTACGTCCAACTGCCAGGCCTGAACCGTTCAGTGTGTGCACCAGGCGAGGCTTCTTGTCGGTTTTACTGCGGCAGCGAGCCTGCATGCGACGCGCCTGGAAATCCCACATGTTGGAACAAGAAGAGATCTCACGATAGGTATCCTGCGCTGGCAGCCATACTTCCAGATCGTAGGTTTTGGCGGAACCAAAGCCCATATCACCAGTACACAGCAGCACCTTACGGTACGGCAGGTTCAGCAACTGCAGGACTTTCTCAGCGTGACCAACCAACTCTTCCAGTGCGTCCATTGAAGTCTCAGGCGCAACAATGTGCACCATCTCAACTTTGTCGAACTGGTGCATACGAATCAGACCACGCGTGTCGCGTCCGTAAGAACCTGCTTCAGAGCGGAAGCACGGCGTGTGCGCGGTGAGTTTGATCGGCAGATTTTCTTCTTCCACGATCTCATCACGCACCAGGTTGGTCAGCGGCACTTCCGCCGTCGGGATCAGTGCGTAGTTGCTGCTGCCCGCTTCTTCACCCAAAGGCTTGGTGTGGAACAGGTCTTCACCAAACTTAGGTAATTGACCCGTACCAAACAGCGTCTCATGGTTAACCAGATACGGCACGTAAGTTTCCAGATACCCGTGCTGCTGAGTATGCAGATCAATCATGAACTGGCTAAGCGCACGGTGCAGGCGAGCGATTTGACCCTGCATCACGATAAAGCGTGAACCGGTCAGTTTCACCGCGGCAGCGAAATCCAGGCCTTTAACCGCTTCACCCAACTCAACGTGGTCTTTGACCGGGAAATCGAACTGGCGCGGCTGGCCCCAGCGGCTGACTTCCTGATTTTCGCTATCATCTTTACCCAGCGGCACTTCATCGACCGGCAGGTTAGGCAGCGAGAGGGCAAAATCGCGGATGGTGTTTTGCAGTGTATCCAGCTCAACCTTCGCCGCATCCAGGCGTTCGCCCAGCACGTTCACTTCCTGACGCAGTGGCTCGATGTCTTCCCCACGCGCTTTGGCCTGACCGATGGATTTGGATCGGGAGTTACGCTCTGCCTGCAGATTTTCAGTTTCTACCTGCAGTACTTTACGACGCTCTTCGAGCGAGCGCAGCGTTTCCACATCCAGTTTGAATCCTCGGCGTGCCAGTTTTTCAGCGACTGCGTCTGGCTCATTACGCAGCAGATTGGGATCGAGCATGCTTATCCTGTGTAATTAAGGTTGGTTGAACGAATGAAGGGATGCATCCCACTGGAATGCATTGAAATACTTGCTCACCTTACCGTAAGGCGTTTATCAGCGGTAGCGTTTTATCGGGCTATTTTGATCCTGTTCAGCCAACCAGGCGAGTTTTTCGCCGATTTTCCCTTCAAGCCCCCGATTGGTGGGTTGATAGTAGCGCGTTTGCGCCATTTCAGGTGGGAAGAACACCTCTCCGGCAGCGTAAGCATTGGGTTCGTCATGTGCATAACGATATTCTTTGCCCAGCCCCATCTCTTTCATTAATTTGGTAGGCGCATTGCGCAGGTGATCTGGCACATCATAATCCGGGAATTCTCGTGCGTCGCGCATGGCCGCCTTGAAAGCCGTGTAAACCGCATTACTTTTGGGCGCGCAGGCCAGATAGACGATCGCCTGTGCGATGGCGCGCTCACCTTCTGCAGGCCCGACGCGGGTGAAACAGTCCCACGCTGAGATAGCGACCTGCATGCCGCGCGGATCGGCATTGCCCACATCTTCAGAAGCGATCGCCAGTAAACGGCGTGCAACATATAACGGGTCGCCGCCGGCCGTAATAATGCGGGCATACCAATACAGGGCGGCATCCGGTGCTGAACCGCGCACGGATTTATGCAGCGCCGAAATCAGATCATAAAAACGGTCGCCTTTGTTATCAAAGCGCGCCGCTCTTTCGCCGGATACTTCATTTAACAGCTGAGGCGTCAGTTCACGCTGACCTTGCGAGTTGCTCTCTGCCATATCCGCCATCATTTCCAGCGTATTCAGTGCACGACGCGCATCGCCGTTAACCAACTCAGCAATCATGCGCCGGGTGTTTTCTGGCAGCAGAATGTCGCTATTTCCATACCCTCGCGCACTGTCCTCCATCGCCTGGGTGAGCACCTGTTCAATATCTTCCGTGGTGAGCGATTTCAGCAGATAGACGCGAGCACGCGATAGCAGTGCAGAGTTGAGTTCAAAAGATGGATTCTCGGTGGTCGCACCGATAAAGGTGATGGTGCCATCTTCAATATGGGGCAGGAATGCATCCTGCTGGCTTTTATTAAAACGATGCACCTCATCCACAAACAGGATGGTACGGCGGCCCAGTTGACGATTCTGCCGGGCGCGCTCGATGGCTTCACGGATCTCTTTCACGCCGGATGTCACGGCAGAAATGCGCTCAACATCCGCCTTGCCATAGTGCGCAATAATCTCTGCTAGGGTTGTTTTCCCTGTTCCTGGCGGCCCCCACAAAATCATTGAGTGCAGATGCCCGGCTTCAATCGCGCGCGGCAGCGGTTTTCCCGCCGCCAATAAGTGCTGTTGTCCGATGTACTGCTGCAATGTGGCTGGCCGCATACGTGCGGCCAGCGGCTGGAACTCATTTGAAGAGGCGAAATCCAGGGACAGGTTACTCACCGCGACCTCACTGACGTTGATCGTCCACCGTTACCCCTTTTGGCGGTGTAAAGGTGAACTTATCTGGGCTAATCGCACCGTTTTTCTGGCTCTTCAGCTGATAGTCACTGTGCTGACCATCTTGCTCAATCGCACTGAATTTGTTGATGGTGCCGGATGCAGAGACGTTGATGGTGAATTGCTTCAGGTTGCCATCGCTACTTTTTGGCGTCAGTTCGAAATTATCACCCTGCTGCTTGATGTTGTACTGCTGCCAGTCGCTTGGCTGATTTCGGGCAATCAGCATAAACGGCGTATTGCTGGTGGCGTTCTGCAACAGGCTAACGCTGGCTTGCTCGACAAACGGATTATAGAACCAAAGGTTTTTACCGTCGGAGATAATCACGCTTTCGTCTGGCGCGGTCATATGCCAGTTGAATAAGCTTGGGCGTTTAACCCACAGCTCACCTTCACCATCCTGCACATTTGCACCGCTGCCATCTGTCACTTTCTGGCTAAAGCTGGCATGGAAGCTGTTCACTTTGTTCAGACGCTGCTGCAAATCGCTCGACGCATCCGCCAATACCGACGAAGAAACAAAACCGGCCAGCAGGCCGCAGGCAATAACGCGTAATTTCATCTGATTCGATTCCTTATTCATGGTTTCCCGACACTTACTGCATTAAACGTAGTTGCCGCTCTGTCTGTTCGACAGAAGAAAAAGCCGAAAGCTCCCAACGATATGGGGATCGTTCTGCAGATAAACAACGGGCCAGTGTTAACTGGCCCAGAAGTAAGTCATGGCGTGCGCTAGATTACATCTCGTGCGGCGGCGGTGATAGCACTTCGCGGTTACCATTATGGCCCGGTTCAGAAACAATACCCTGCGCTTCCATCTGTTCAATGATGCGCGCTGCACGGTTGTAACCAATACGGAACTGACGCTGCACACCGGAGATGGAGGCGCGACGTTTCTCCACCACGAACGAAACAGCCTGATCGAACAGCGGATCAAGCTCTTCATCACCATCAAGACCGCCCGCTGTGCTCTCGCTCTCTTCACCCGCGGTAATGCTGTCGATGTATTGCGGACGTCCACGTGCTTTCCAGTCCTGCACCACCGCATGCACTTCCTGATCGCGCACGAAGGCGCCGTGGACACGCACTGGCATTGAGGAGTTAGGCGGCATGTACAGCATGTCACCCATCCCCAGCAGTGATTCCGCGCCGCCTTGATCAAGAATGGTACGTGAGTCAATTTTACTGGACACCGTAAAGGCGATACGCGTTGGGATGTTGGCTTTGATCAAGCCGGTAATCACATCCACCGACGGACGTTGGGTTGCCAGCACCAGGTGAATACCCGCCGCACGCGCTTTCTGTGCCAGGCGAGCAATCAACTCTTCAACTTTCTTGCCCACCGCCATCATCAGATCGGCGAATTCATCGACCAGCACCACGATATACGGCAGTTTTTCCAGCACTGGCGGCGTAGTTTCCATGCTGTCACCCGGCTTCCAGAACGGGTCTGGAATTGGACGCCCCATGGCAGCAGCCTGCTCAATTTTCTCGTTGTAACCGGCAAGATTACGCACGCCCAGCGCAGACATCAGTTTATAGCGGCGTTCCATCTCACCCACACTCCAGCGCAGCGCGTTCGCTGCATCTTTCATGTCGGTGACCACCTCAGTCAGCAAATGCGGAATGCCTTCGTAGACGGAGAGCTCCAGCATTTTCGGGTCGATCATGATAAAGCGCACTTCTTCTGGTGTGGCTTTATACAGCATGCTGATGATCATGGTGTTCACACCAACCGACTTACCGGAACCGGTCGTACCGGCAACCAGCAGGTGCGGCATCTTCGCCAGATCGGCGACCACCGGCTGGCCCGAAATGTCTTTACCCAGCACCACTGACAGCGGTGACGGGTTATCACGGAACTTGTCGCAATCCAGCACTTCGCGCAGATACACGGTTTGGCGATGTTTGTTCGGTAATTCCAGGCCGACGTAAGGTTTGCCTGGAATCACTTCCACCACACGCACCGCGACGGCAGAGAGCGAACGGGCCAAATCGCGCGACAGGTTAGAGATACGTGCGGCTTTCACGCCAGGAGCAAGATCCAGCTCAAAGCGGGTGATAACCGGGCCAGGCGAGATGCCCACCACCTCAGCCTTCACACGATAATCGGCCAGACGCGCTTCAACCAGACGTGCTGTCTGCTCAAGCGCGAACATATCCACCGGTTCCTCTTCCGAAGGCGGAGAGGTCAGCAAATCAAGCGTCGGCAGCGGCGTAGAAGGCTTTTCCAGCGGACGTTCATGACGAACCAGGAACGGATGGAACAGGCTATCTTGCGCAGGTGCGACCGGTTGAGGCGCTTCTGCTGGCGCAGCATAGCTTTCGGTCTCGGGTGATGACCATGGGCTATTGTGCTCATTCAGCGATGGCATGGCTTCCGGCTGCGGTGCTGCAGGTTGTTGCCACTGCGCAGGTGCTTCAGATTGCGGTGCGGCAGGCTGCTGCCACTGCGCAGGCGCTTCAGGTTGCGGTGCGACAGGCTGCTGCCACTGCGCAGGCGCTTCCGGCTCAGGCGTGGCAGCGATGGTAAACAATGGCTCGCTTGGGCCGTCATCGACCAAATCTTTCATTGGCGAAAAATCAAAGGCTGATGAAGTATCAAGGTTAAATACTGGGCCTTCATTGGTTTCAGATTGCTGATAGCGTTGTTGCTGCTGAGCTGCAAACTGATTAGCCAACTGCGCCTGATGTAAAGCCTCTTCATCTTCTTCGACTTGATGCTGTCCGGTCTCTGCATAGCGCTGCTGTTGCTGAGACGCAAACGCTTCGCGCAGGTGTGCTTCCTGCAACGCGGCATCCTCTTCATGATCCTGTAACGGTTCATGATAGGTCGCAGTCATTTCAGGCAGTTGCTGTTCGGCTTCTTCGCGCGCTTTGTCTTCAGCCATACGCTGTGACGGCAACTTAATGCCGTAAGAAGCCAGTTCACGACGTGTTGGCAGTTTAACTTTGTTCGGACGCGGCAATTCAGGGCCAATACCCTGCTTCACCTGCGGGTTGTAATCGCGCTCCGGCACCACATCGAAAGCGGGTGTATACGCAGAAGCCGTTTTCGCAGCAGCTGCCCCCACTGCTGCGGCTGCCGCAGTGTTCAGAGAAGCAGATGATTGAGCGGCATCCTGCCAGTTCCCCATGCGTGGCCCTTCATCGTCATCAACGGGTGAAAACGCTGAAGGTGCAGGTTCGCCCGGAACTTCAAAGCGATACAGCGGCGGTGCGGGTTGAATAACCGGTTCAGGCGCAGGCGGTACCGCAGCAGGTGCTACTGCCGCTGAAACCTCAGGGGTATGAACAACAGGTGCCGCTTCGGCTGGTGCATTGAACACGGGGGAAGGCACAACTGGCGCCTGGTGTGCTGCTTCGGCGGTCACAGCAATGGCTGCAGCTGTCGCGGCACTGGCTTTGGCTAGCAGAGGATCATCCGGCAGCTGTTCGGCGATAGGCTCAGCCACCTTACGCGGCTTAGCCAGTAGAACGTCATCATCGTCATCATGCGATTGCGCAGCACGCAGTTGAGGCGCAGAATGTTCGGCATGCTCTTCCTCTTCTTCGTACTCATCTTCTTCCTGCCAGGGTTCGTCATGACGAGAGCGGTTGCTGGCGAAGGTCAGCACGCCCATCACCACGCTCCCGATTTTTTCGGCGATCGTCAGCCACGACCAGCCTGTGTACAGGGTTATGCCTGCCGCCCAGACGCAGATCAGCGTTAAAGTACCGCCGGCAGAACTAAACCAGGGTGCCATCGCATTACTGACGAGGCTGCCAATCACACCGCCCGAAGCAAAGTACCAGATGTCATCGACGTTCAGCGCGGCTAAACCACAAGTGGTCACCACCAGCGCCAGCACGCCAATCAGGCGTAAGCCCACCGCAAAGTAATCGATGTAATCCTGGCGATCGCGCTGACGGAATGTAATCCAGCACAAACCAATGATGACCGGAGGTATGGCATACGCCATCACGCCGAAAATGAATAAGAGCGTATCCGCCAGCCATGCGCCGACACTACCACCCAAATTATGGATCGGTTCATGCCAGGCGGTCTGAGACCAGCTGGGATCGGAAGGGTTGAAGCTAACCAGCGACACCATCAAATAGATGGCGAACAGGGCCACAAGGATGAGCAACGCTTCCAGCAGCCTGCGTCCACTGCTCAGCGGTTGTAACGAAACGTCTTTATCTTCTGTATATTCCTGGCTCAAGAGAACTCTCCAGGTGCCTGTAAATTAAGAAGGCAACAGCGCCGGGCAAGCCCGACGCTGGTCCTGTATGAATTCACAGGAGTGTACCGAATTCCTGCAAGTTTTGCACCTGCCCTGCATTACCGGGTTTTGATCACCAGACGATTGCTCTGTTTGACCTCTTCCATCACCACGTAAGTACGGGTGTCGTTAACGCCCGGCAGGCGCAGCAAGGTTTCACCCAAAAGCTTACGGTAGGCGGACATGTCCGGTACACGGGTTTTCAACAGGTAGTCAAAGTCACCGGAAACGAGGTGACACTCTTGAGTTTCCTCAAGTTTTTGCACAGCGGCGTTAAATTGTTCAAACACATCTGGCGCACCACGATTCAGAGTAATCTCAACGAATACCAGCAGTGAAGCATCCAGATAATGTGGGTTCAGTTGTGCGGTGTAACCCAAAATGAAGCCCTGACGTTCCAGGCGACGCACACGCTCAAGACACGGCGTAGGTGATAAGCCAACACGTTTTGAAAGCTCAACATTAGAAATACGGCCGTCTTTTTGCAATTCATTCAGAATGTTTCTGTCGATACGGTCCAGATCTTTTCCGGGGCGTTTCTTATTGTCTACCATTATTATTGTCTCTCTTAATTCCTTCCCTTTACCTGCCACACCCTGAAAACGCTCATTGTTCAGGGCCTTACTGAAGTGAAGACGATAAGTCTGTGCAGTAATGCTTCCATCCGTATGACGCATGTTGTCTGTCCACATCATGCGTCATTACCAATGTCAGACTGAGTTTATCCGGCAAAAACGTGCAAAACAGAAATGAAATTCTGTTTTGAACCGCTAAATATTCTCCGCTTCTGGTAATGTTTTCGCAAAACAGCAGGCGATTGTCAAAGTAAAACATCCAAATTCAGTACAAGATGCCAGATAGAGTTCTGGGTTGCTGTTTTTAAATGAGAATTTTTATGCTGCTGCACCAGAATTTGCCGAGCATTGCCCCCTTTTGGCGCAATCGACGTGCAGAATTTGCACTCATCGACTACGCCGCTTGCAGCGATTGTTATCAAAATTGCTGAAACCTTTTTTTGCTGCGCTAATTTCCCTACAATCAAAAACTATGTTGTCGCAAAAAACTGAGGAACGCATGAGTACGGCCAAACACAGTAAGCTGCTCATTTTAGGCTCCGGCCCTGCCGGATATACTGCGGCAGTCTATGCCGCCCGCGCTAACCTGAATCCGGTTTTGATTACCGGGCTGGAAAAAGGCGGTCAGCTCACCACCACAACTGAAGTGGAGAATTGGCCAGGCGATCCGAACGATCTGACAGGCCCGGCGTTGATGGAACGTATGCAAGAGCATGCCGAGAAATTCAACACCGAAATTATTTTCGACCATATTCATACGGTAGATTTGCAGAATCGCCCGTTCCGTTTAACGGGGGACAGTGGCGAATACACCGCTGACGCGCTGATCATTGCTACTGGCGCCTCCGCACGTTATCTCGGCCTGCCCTCTGAAGAAGCGTTCAAAGGCAAAGGCGTTTCCGCCTGTGCGACCTGTGATGGTTTCTTTTATCGCAATCAAGAAGTCGCGGTGATTGGTGGCGGTAATACCGCGGTGGAAGAGGCCCTTTACCTGGCAAATATCGCGGCGAAAGTCCATTTGATTCACCGTCGTGATAGCTTCCGTGCGGAAAAAATCCTGATCGATCGTCTGATGGATAAAGTGCGCAACGGCAACATCGTATTGCACACCGATCGCACACTGGAAGAAGTGGTCGGCGATCAGATGGGTGTCACCGGTGTGAAACTGCTTTCCACCAAAGGTGAAGAGCCGGAAACGCTGGATGTTGCCGGGCTGTTTGTGGCGATTGGTCATAGCCCGAATACTGCCATTTTCGACGGCCAGCTGGCGCTGGAAAACGGCTATATCAAAGTGCAGTCCGGTCTGCAGGGCAATGCGACCCAGACCAGCATTCCTGGCGTGTTTGCGGCGGGTGACGTGATGGATCATATTTATCGCCAGGCGATCACCTCTGCCGGCACCGGCTGTATGGCGGCGCTGGATGCAGAACGCTATCTTGACGGGCTTGTTAAAACCGATCTGTAACTTGTTAATAAGCTGATCATAATTGCAAAGAGGCGACCTGTTTAGGTCGCCTTTTTTATAGCCTGCATGCTAAAGTTCATGCGCTTACTATTTCCGGATACTTTATCCGGCTTTGCCTCTCTCCATCAGTGATCAAACGGCTTCGCATGGAAAAATCACGGCAGCAACATCTTCTTCGCTGGCTCCGCCAGCAACGTCTTCATGGCGCACGAAGTTTACGTGCCGCATCGCTATTCGGTTTTGCCGGTGCACTGGTGATTATTGCTCAAGCCTGGTTGCTGGCCTCGCTGCTGCAGAATCTTATTGTCGCCCAACAACCGCGCGGTGCCCTGCTGACTGATTTCATCCTGCTGCTGTTGTGCTTTGCTCTTCGCGCAGGTCTGCACTATGCACGAGAAATGGCAGGTTACCGTGCTGGCGTTGCCATCCGTCGCGCTCTGCGCAAGCAGGTACTGGATAAGCTGAATGATTTAGGTCCTGCCTGGGTTCAGGGCAAACCAGCGGGAAGCTGGGCAACGCTGCTGCTTGAGCAAATTGAAGAGATGCAAGAGTATTACGCGCGGTATCTGCCACAGATGTCACTGGCCGTTTTTATTCCCTTCGCCATCCTGATAGCCATCTTCCCGATTAACTGGGCGGCAGGATTGATCCTGCTCGCGACCGCACCGCTGATTCCGATTTTCATGGCGATGGTCGGCATGGGTGCCGCCGATGCAAACCGTCGCAACTTCCTCGCACTGGCACGTCTGAGCGGCGATTTTTATGACCGCCTGCGCGGGCGTGAAACCTTGCGCCTGTTCTACAGGGCTGCCGCTGAACAGCAGGCGATTGCTGAAAGCACCACGGATTTTCGTCAGCGCACCATGGAAGTGCTGCGCCTTGCTTTTCTCTCTTCCGCAGTGCTGGAATTCTTTGCCTCACTGGCGATTGCCGTGGTCGCGGTCTATTTCGGCTTCTCCTATCTTGGCGAACTCAATTTTGGTCATTACGGCACTGGCGTGACCTTGTTTGCTGGATTCCTGGCACTGATATTGGCGCCTGAGTTTTTCCAGCCGCTGCGCGATCTGGGTACTTTTTACCACGCTAAAGCGCAAGCTGTTGGGGGCGCCGATGCACTGGATCGTTTTCTTAACGAAAGTCCGGAAATCCCAGCTTCCGCCTCCAGCCTCTCAGTCGCTTTCGATACCCCTTTAAGCCTTGAAGCACAAGATTTGGTGGTGATGACAGCCAAAGGTGAAGCGTTATCACAGCCGCTGAATTTTACGCTTGAGGCGAATAAACGCGTGGCGCTAGTGGGTCAGAGTGGAGCGGGTAAATCAGCACTGATGAACGTGTTGCTCGGCTTTCTGCCCTATCAGGGATCGCTGCGGGTCAATGGGCATGAACTGCGGGATATCAGCCGTGATAGCTGGCAGCAGCATCTGGCGTGGGTCGGTCAAAATCCCCATTTGCCCGCGACCACGTTGCGCGAAAACCTGTCTCTCAACAGCAGCATGGATGAAGCAACACTGCGCAGCGTTTTGCAACAGGCGGGCGTGGATGAGTTTCTCGCCCGTTTACCGCAAGGCCTCGACACCCCCATTGGCGATGGAGGAATGGGCCTTTCTGTTGGCCAGGCACAACGCGTCGCCGTTGCGCGTGCACTGTTGAAACCGGCACAACTACTGCTGCTGGACGAGCCCGGTTCAGGTCTTGATAGCCAAAGTGAACAGCATGTGTTGCGCGCATTAAACCAGGCAGCCACACAGCAAACCACCCTCATGATCACCCACCAACTTCACGATCTTGCCAGTTGGGATGAAGTTTGGGTGATGCAATCCGGGCAACTGGTGCAGCAAGGGCAGTGGCAACAACTGATTGCTCAGGACGGGCCGTTGCGTGCCATGGTGCAGCATCGCCAGCAGGAGATTGTCTGATGAATCCACTATTGCCGTTTCTGCGCCTGTTTCGTCGTCATCCCTGGCGTTTAGGTCTGGGCATCGTGTTAGCCATTGCGACTTTGCTCGCCAGTATCGGCTTGCTCACCCTATCTGGCTGGTTCCTTGCCGCCTCATCGCTGGCTGGCGTGGCTGGCCTTTACAGTTTCAACTATATGTTGCCCGCAGCAGGGGTGCGTGGCGCGGCCATCACTCGCACTGCGTCGCGTTACTTCGAACGCTTAGTCAGTCACGATGCCACTTTCAGGGTGTTGCAGCATTTGCGTGTGTTCACCTTTAGCAAACTGATCGCACTGGCCCCCGAACAACTGGCCTGTTTCAGACAGGGCGAACTGCTTAACCGCTTTGTCAGTGATGTCGATACGTTAGACCATCTCTATCTGCGCGTCATTTCACCGCTGGTCGGCGCGGCGGTAGTGATAGTGGTAGTCACTTGCGGTCTGGCGATATTGGATGTGCCACTGGCGCTGCTGTTGGGCGGGATGATGTTGCTGACGCTTTTGCTCATGCCGCCGCTGTTCTGGCGATTAGGCACCTCAGCCGGGCATCGCATCGCCCAGCACCAAGCCAGTTGGCGTTTGCAACTGACGCAGTGGGTAACCGGACTGGCTGAACTGCAAATTTATGGTGCTGCGGCCTTATGGCGTCAAAAACTGGATGCGGAGGAAATGCGCTGGCAGCAGGCACAGCAGCGTCAGCATCGTCTGCAAGCGCTGGCGCAAAGCCTGTTATTGTTAATCAGCGGGTCAACCGTCGTCTTGCTACTGTGGATCTCCGCAGCGGGCGTGGGCGGCGATAGCGCACCTGGCGCATTCATCGCACTTTTCGTGTTCTGCGGCCTGGCGGCATTTGAAGCGCTGGCACCGGTAGCAGGCGCCTTTTTGCCGCTTTCGCAGGTCACTGGTGCGGCGCAACGCGTACAGGAAATCATTGAGCAAGCGCCTCTGATTCGTTTTCCATCCTCGACCGTGCCCTCTGATTCGGGCATCAGCCTGACGCTGGAAAAAATCACTTTCAGCTATCCGCAGCGACCGGAACCGGTACTCAGGCACTTCTCGCTGACACTGCGAACCGGTGAGCATCTGGCACTGCTCGGCCCCACCGGCTGCGGCAAATCCAGTTTGCTGGCACTGATCACGCGCGGCTGGCAGGCGCAGCAGGGTGACATTCGACTGAATAATATTCCCCTTGCTGAGTGGGACGAAAAAAGTCTGCGTAAACGTATCAGCGTGGTCACGCAGCGCGTGCATCTGTTTAGTCAGACGTTACGCGATAATTTACTGCTGGCACACCCTGCCGCCAGTGATGAACAACTGAATGCAGTACTGCATCAGGTTGGACTCACCCATTTGGCGGAACATGATGAAGGGCTCAACGCATGGATGGGTGAAGGTGGCCGCCCGCTGTCGGGAGGCGAACTGCGCCGCCTGGCCATTGCACGCGCCCTGTTGCACAACGGCGATCTATGGTTGCTTGATGAGCCCACCGAAGGCCTGGACGCCACCACCGAACAGCAGATATTGACGCTGTTGCGCCAGGTCAGTCAGGGTAAGACGGTTATCATGGTGACCCATCGCCTCAGCGGCCTGGCAACAATGGATCGTATTTGCGTGATGGACCAGGGACAGATTATTGAGTCGGGCACGCATGACGAATTAATCTCAAAAGCAGGACGCTATTGGCGTTTCCACCAGCGCTTTGCGCTATAGTCTTAGCGAGCAGCCCGAAGGGTAATTGACGCAATGAGACTGGTACAACTTTCACGGGATTCATTAAATTTTCCTCCGCCGGAGATGGCGCTGCGCGAGCCGAATGGATTATTGGCGATGGGCGGCGACCTCTCCCCTGCCCGACTGATGAACGCCTATCAGCGCGGCATTTTCCCCTGGTTTTCGCCCGGCGACCCGATTCTATGGTGGTCGCCCGATCCGCGTGCCGTGATGCTTCCTGAATCTTTTCATCTCAGCCGCAGCATGGCGCGTTTTCATCGCCGTTCACCTTTTCGCGTTACCATGAATCATGCTTTCCCGCAGGTACTGGAAGGCTGTGCCAGCGGCAGACAAGAAGGCACCTGGATTACCTTTGAGGTGAAACGCGCCTGGCTTCGTTTGTACGAGCTGGGTCACGCGCATTCGATTGAAGTCTGGAATGACAATCGGCTGGTAGGCGGCATGTATGGTCTGGCGCTTGGGCAGATTTTTTGTGGCGAGTCGATGTTTAGCCGCCAGGAAAATGCGTCAAAAACTGCGCTGTGGGTGTTCTCTCAGCATTTTCTCGCTCATCAGGGACGCTTGATTGATTGCCAGGTGCTTAACCCACATACGGCTTCGTTGGGCGCCGTTGAAATCCCGCGTGTCGATTATTTACAGTACGTGCAAACACTGGCGTGGCAGCCTGTTTTAAGCGGTTGCTGGCAAACACAAACCCTTTTTTGACCCTGCTCGCAGATGTTTTGCACACAATTCCCGACAAAAGTGATACAATAAGCGAGTTTGGTATGTCGTCCGCGCTTCGCTGTGGCGAGCCGGAATTGCCAGGTTGGGAATCTCATCCATTTCCCGAAGCTGTTACCGTTGTGCACTTGATGCCAATTGCGACAACTTCTTAGCCCGCTAATCCCCCGCAGACGTCAATAAAAACACCCGAATTTTTCCGTAATGCACGCGCAATGGCGCGACGCACGGCGAAGCGTTGGCAAAATCGCCAACGCTTCTTTACATAAATCATGGAATTCGGCATTATCTTGCCGGTTCAACAGTTTGGTAGTTCACCCCAGAGGATTCGATGGCCAAAGAAGACAATATTGAAATGCAAGGTACCGTACTGGATACGTTACCTAACACCATGTTCCGCGTAGAACTTGAAAACGGGCACGTGGTTACCGCTCATATCTCCGGTAAAATGCGCAAAAACTACATCCGCATCCTGACGGGCGACAAAGTGACTGTCGAGTTGACCCCGTACGACCTGAGCAAAGGCCGCATTGTCTTCCGTAGTCGCTAAGTTGTTGTCCACATCTCGCGTTTGTGGCAATTAACTGAGCGCGAAAAAAAAGGCCGGATTTTCATCCGGCCTTTTCTTATCTGCAACTCAGCACATCAGTGCACAGTCCCTTCGGTTTTCCGTTTTTCCGCACTCAGGAAATGGTAGGTCAGCTGGTTTTTTTCTTTATCCAGCGCCACCGAGACTGAACCGCCATCCACTAATGAACCAAACAGCAGTTCGTTAGCCAGTGGTTTCTTCAGATTCTCCTGCACGGCACGTGCCATTGGACGGGCACCCATCGCTTTGTCGTAACCTTTATCCGCCAGCCAGTCACGAGCATCATCACTGACTTCCAGCGAGACGCCTTTTGCATCCAGTTGCGCTTGCAACTCGACGATGAACTTATCCACCACCTGATGGATCACCGCGGTATCCAGATGACGGAACCAGATAATGTTATCCAGACGGTTACGGAACTCAGGCGTAAAGATCTTTTTGATCTCTTCCATCGCGTCGGTGCTGTTGTCCTGCTGAATCAAACCAATCGACTTACGCTCAGTTTCGCGAACACCGGCGTTGGTGGTCATCACCAGCACCACATTGCGGAAGTCCGCTTTGCGGCCGTTGTTATCGGTCAGCATGCCGTTATCCATCACCTGCAGCAGCAGGTTAAAGACATCCGGGTGCGCTTTCTCGATTTCATCCAGCAGCACCACCGCATGCGGATGCTTAATCACCGCATCGGTGAGCAAACCACCCTGATCGAAACCAACATATCCCGGAGGTGCACCGATCAAACGGCTAACGGTGTGGCGCTCCATATACTCGGACATATCGAAACGCAGCAGCTCAATCCCCAGGGCCTTCGCCAGCTGAACCGTCACCTCGGTTTTACCGACGCCAGTTGGACCAGCAAACAGGAATGACCCCACGGGTTTACGATCCTGACCGAGACCGGCACGGCTCATCTTGATCGCTTCAGTCAGTGCTTCAATCGCGTTATCCTGGCCAAACACCAGCATTTTCAGACGATCGCCGAGATTTTTCAGCGTGTCGCGATCGGTGGCTGACACGCTTTGCTCTGGGATACGCGCAATACGTGCCACCACAGATTCAATATCCGACACGTTGACCGTTTTCTTACGCTTACTCACCGGCACCAGACGCGCACGCGCACCGGCTTCATCTATCACGTCAATCGCCTTATCCGGCAGATGACGATCGTTGATGTATTTCACCGCCAGTTCCACGGCTGCACGCACTGCCTTCGCGGTATAACGCACATCATGGTGAGCTTCATACTTCGGTTTCAGTCCGTTAAGAATCTGCACGGTTTCTTCGACAGAAGGTTCGGTAATGTCGATCTTCTGGAAACGACGCGCCAGCGCACGGTCCTTCTCAAAGATGTTGCTGAACTCCTGATAGGTGGTTGACCCCATCACGCGGATTTTTCCGCTGGAGAGCAACGGTTTGATCAGGTTAGCGGCATCCACCTGTCCACCGGAAGCGGCACCCGCACCGATAATGGTGTGAATTTCATCGATAAACAGGATGCTACTGGTGTCTTGTTCCAGCTGTTTGAGCAGCGCTTTGAAACGTTTTTCAAAATCACCACGGTATTTGGTACCCGCAAGCAGCGAACCGATATCCAGCGAGTAGATGGTGCAATCTTTCATCACTTCCGGAACATCGCCCTGCACAATGCGCCAGGCCAGCCCTTCCGCAATCGCGGTTTTGCCCACGCCAGATTCACCCACCAGCAGCGGGTTATTCTTACGGCGACGGCACAATACCTGAATGGCACGCTCCAGCTCTTTATCGCGGCCGATCAGCGGGTCGATTCCGCCGACACGAGCAAGCTGATTAAGATTGGTGGTGAAGTTTTCCATACGTTCCTCCCCGCCTGCTTGCTCTTCGTTAACCGGATTCTCCGCATTGTTCTGCGGCTGGCCCGGCTCATCTTTACGCGTACCATGGGAGATAAAGTTCACCACATCGAGGCGGCTGACTTCGTGTTTGCGCAGCAGGTAAGCCGCTTGAGACTCCTGCTCGCTGAAAATGGCGACCAGCACGTTCGCGCCTGCCACTTCGCTGCGACCGGATGACTGGACATGGAATACCGCACGTTGCAACACGCGCTGGAAGCTGAGCGTTGGTTGAGTATCACGCTCCTCTTCACTGGCTGGCAGCACCGGCGTGGTTTGTTCGATGAAGGCTTCGAGTTCCTGTCGCAGAGCCACGATATCCACCGTACAGGCTTCCAGTGCCTCTCTGGCCGACGGGTTGCTAAGCAATGCCAGCAACAGATGCTCGACGGTCATAAATTCATGACGGTGCTCGCGCGCTCTGGCGAAAGCCATGTTTAAACTGAGTTCCAGTTCTTGATTGAGCATTTGGCACCTCCCCCAATTATCGCTCTGACGACCTTTCCCCTATATGGAGACGGGCTCAGGCTTTTTCCAGCGTACACAGCAACGGATGTTCATTCTCTCGTGCGTAATTGTTCACCTGGGCGACTTTGGTTTCCGCCACTTCTGCAGTGAATACACCACAAATCGCCTTTCCGTGGTAGTGAACTTTCAACATCAGTTGCGTTGCACGTTCAACATCATAAGAAAAGAACTTTTGCAGAACGTCAATAACAAATTCCATAGGTGTATAATCGTCATTATTCAGAATGACTTTATACATCGAAGGCGGCTTTAACCCTTCGCGTACTTTATCTTCGGCTAGATGTTCAAAATTAAGCCAGTCGTTTGTGTTTGCCATAATGTTCCGTCGAAATTCTGCGTTACGATTGCGCGCATTGCTGCGCCCATTCCTAAGTTTAACATGTCTGTCAAGCCACCTTTCCCTTAAGAAAAAACGGCCCTAAAAGCCCATGCGCGACCTGTATCACAAAATTTGCAATAGCGTTAACTGCCTCAAATTTTGATGAATTTCTCCCCGTGCGCCAGGGCCGTTTGCTTGACGATAAGGACCGTTTCTCTACATTCTACTTACACAAGCTGATTGAGTTTTAAACAAACTCGACTCACAGCTTCAATGACCTCACCTACTGTTCAAAATGTCTTGCGAGGGAAGTAAAAGCATGGAGACGGGTACTGTTAAATGGTTCAACAACGCCAAGGGCTTCGGCTTTATCTGTCCGATTGGCGGCGGCGACGATATCTTCGCACACTACTCCACGATTCAGATGGAGGGATACAGAACGCTGAAGGCCGGCCAGCAGGTTCAGTTCGATGTCCATGAAGGGCCAAAAGGCAATCACGCCAGCTTGATTGTGCCCTGTGAAGTCACGCAAGTCGCCTGACGCGCGCCTCTTCATTCATTCTGACCACTCCCGAAAAAAAATGCCAGCCGCAGACGCTGGCATTTTTCTTTTGCGGATTTTCCCGCCCCTCAATCTGCACGTCCGCGAGCTAACCACATCACGCGAGCAAACAGCTGATCCAGTAACGAGGGAATCGCCTGCGGCCCACGCTCTGCCGCCGCCATGGCTACCGCTATCGCCAATTCGGGTTTCGAGCTGTGATGAATCGCTTTAGTAATAATACGCCGCGCATTCATCGGCACGTTTAACGGCAGGTGCGCCATGTCGTGATAAACGTCGCTGAACCCCTGCTTATAGAGAAAATGTTCTATATCCGGGGCCGGGAACTGCGTCAGATGATCGTCTTGCTGCTCATGCTCCTGCAGTTGGCTCCGTGCGCTGGCTGCATACTTATTGCCCGCTTCGTCGCCGTCAGTCAACACATGCCAGGCAATGCCCATGCGTCTGGCAAACTTCAACAGCGGCTTAAGACCAGACTGCGCAAATTCGATGACTTTGACCCCTTCGGCCGCAAAATGGTAACCGCGCTGGCGCGCCAGTTCATTGATGATCCACACTTCCGTCTCCCCCTCCACCAGCAACCAGCAGCGGGCAAAGAGTGCCGAGGGGCGATTCACGCGGATATGAAAGCCAATACGGCGGCTCTCCTCAGCGCTCAATCCTTCAGGACCAATCCGCCATGCCGCAACGCGTGTAGGTTCACGCACCAGGCGACAAATATTCTCTAACGGCACCTGAGATAACAGCTCCCCCGAATTGGTGGTGGTGATTTTTTGCAGCGGCATTAAATCCAGCAGATTCCACGCCACTGACAGCATAATTGGATGCAGTCGCGTTTCCGGATCCTCCACCAGCAACAATGGATGAGCGCCCGGCGGCAGCGCTTCATTGCCGTGCGCCTGAATCAGTAAAGAGAACATGCGCAATAAAATGACCTGCCGACTGCGTGATTCCGTTCCCGCAATCAGGTGGTTAAGCTTGTCGAGTGAACGCCAGCCTTGCGAACCATCGCGTAATTCAGGTGCGACACGCGCCGCGCTGACCCCCGGTTGCTGCACTAGGAAGTAGTGCTCCAGCAATTGCTGCATGGTGTGCAAGCCCTGACGCAGTAAATCGTCGCTCAGATTCTGCGGCTGCACCACCAAATCCCGGGTTAATTTCTCGACTTCCTGTGACAATTCACTCAGCGTCGTGGCCCGGCGGTCCGCATCGTTGCTGCTGTGCCGTCCACGCCGGCCAAAGCGCGCATCGCGCAGTCTGAGCACGGGATAAAAGGCACGCAGATGGGCCAGCGCCGCTTCAGTGCCTTCCATCGCCAGCACATCGCCATTTTGGTCGATGAAGCGCCAGGTGGTTTTCACACCATGCTCGTTGCGGCGCGCACGGGTGCTGAAGCGGATAAAGCGCCCGTTTTCATCGCGCTGCCAGAAAGGCTGGAAGACCGCTTCGTCATCTCCCGCTTGTGCTCGAAAGCGAAACACCAGTTGCAGCTGGCGCAGGCGTGCTTCCAGATTGCCCGGTGGGAAGTGAAAATCATGTTCGGTAAACTGATAAGGTTCAGCCGCAGGCGCCAGTAATAATGTCAGCGCATCCAGCAAGCTGGATTTACCCCAGGCATTTTCACCAATCAGCAGATTGGTATCAGTGAGCGGCAACGACAGCCGATTGATGCCACGAAAACCGCGAATATCGATATGTTCCAGAAACATCATGCTATCCCTTGAGTGCTTTGCCTGAGCATGGTTCGCCTCGTTAAGTTGGTCAAGTTAATGCACGGGTAAAAGGTTTACACTTCAACTGTTTTCCGATAGTTTGCGGCCCTCTCCCACGGATGGAAACGCTCTATGTATGGCTTGATCATCATTCTGCTGCCACTGATTGCTGGCTATTTACTGCATGTGACCCGTGCCAATCTGCTGCGCGGCGTCGCCCGCATGCTGAGCGCACTGGTGTACATCATCCTGTTTTTTATGGGCACCAGCCTCGTTTTCCTCGATAACCTCAGCAGTAATCTGCTCACCATTTTTCATACCGCGTTGATCAGTATGCTGTGCATTCTCGCCTGTTCTCTGCTGGCTTTCTGGCTACTGGAGAAGCGCGTGCCGTGGCATCACCCGCACAAGCAGCAAGCCCTGCCTTCACGTCTGCACATGGCGCTGGAATCCCTCAAGCTGTGCGGCTCGGTACTGGGCGGATTCCTGTTGGGATTAAGCCAGTGGTCAATTCTGCGCCACGCATCAACCATCAGTGAATATGCCCTGATGCTGATGTTGTTTCTGGTCGGTATTCAACTGCGCAGCAGCGGCATGACCTTGCGTCAAATCACGCTCAATCGTCGCGGCATGCTGGTAGCCGCGGTGTCGCTATGCAGCGCCTTGATCGGTGGAATGCTGGCCGCATTATGGCTCGATTTGCCAATCAAAACCGGCCTGGCGCTTGCCAGCGGCTTCGGCTGGTACTCGCTGTCCGGTATTCTGATGACCGAATCCTTCGGCCCGGTGATTGGCAGCGCGGCCTTCTTTAACGACCTGCTGCGTGAGCTGATCACCATCATGCTAATTCCGCTACTGATCAGCCGTCAGCGCAGCATGACGCTGGGATTGAGTGGTGCCACCTCAATGGATTTCACCCTGCCGATTCTGCAACGCACTGGCGGCATGGAGATTGTTCCAGCGGCGATCGTGCACGGTTTTATCATGAGCTTATTAGCGCCGATTCTTATCGCGTTGTTCTCCGCCTGACCGCAGAGCGCATTTTTTCACGGCTGCGCCCCGTCTCCATCGTCTACGCTTTCTGACTGACACGTTTCCGCCATCGGGATGGATGGCCAAACACCAGAAAGGAGCGAACGATGAAGCAAACTGTGGCGGCACTGCTGGCCAAAACCCTGGAAAATGCGGGCGTAAAGCGCATCTGGGGCGTGACGGGCGATTCGCTCAACGGGCTGAGCGACAGCCTCAACCGCATGGGCACCATTGAATGGATGCCCACGCGCCATGAAGAAGTGGCGGCTTTTGCTGCCGGTGCTGAGGCACAAATCAGCGGTGAACTGGCGGTATGTGCCGGTTCCTGTGGCCCCGGAAACCTCCATCTGATTAACGGACTGTTCGATTGTCATCGCAATCACGTTCCGGTACTGGCGATTGCCGCACATATCCCTTCCAGCGAAATCGGCAGCGGCTATTTTCAGGAGACGCATCCGCAGGAGCTATTCCGCGAATGCAGCCATTACTGCGAATTAGTCTCTAACCCTGAGCAGTTGCCGCAGGTTTTGGGGATTGCGATGCGCAAAGCCATCCTTAATCGTGGCGTATCCGTGATTGTTATTCCCGGCGATGTGGCGCTGAAACCGGCACCAGAAGGCGCACGCAGTGAATGGTATCCACCGCAGTTGCCGCATATTGTGCCCAACGCCAACGAGATTGCCCGCCTGGCTGAAACGCTGAACGGCGCAGAAAATATTACGTTGATGTGCGGCAGCGGCTGTGCCGGCGCGCATGCAGAAGTGGTGAAGCTGGCAGAAACGCTGAAAGCGCCCGTGGTGCATGCCATGCGCGGCAAAGAGCACATTGAGTACGATAATCCTTACGACGTCGGCATGACCGGTTTAATCGGCTTCTCATCCGGTTATCACGCCATGATGAACGCCGACACGCTGGTGCTGCTGGGTACACAGTTCCCTTATCGCCCGTTTTATCCGGCTGATGCCAATATCATCCAGATTGATATCAATCCCGCCAGCCTTGGCGCACACAGCCATGTCAATATGGCGCTGATTGGGGATATCAAAGCCACATTGCAGGCGCTGCAGCCGCAGCTCAACAGCAAAAGCGACCGTCATCATCTCGACAGCGCGTTAGAACACTATGTGGATGCGCGAAAAGGTCTGGATGAGCTGGCCACCGCCAATGATAAACAGGCGATTCATCCGCAATATCTGGCGCAGCAAATCAGCCATTACGCAGCTGAAGATGCCATTTTCACCTGTGATGTCGGCACGCCCACCGTTTGGGCCGCACGTTACCTGAAGATGAATGGCAAGCGCCGTTTGCTGGGATCGTTCAACCACGGTTCGATGGCTAACGCGATGCCACAGGCGCTCGGCGCTCAGGCAATCGATAAGCAGCGTCAGGTCGTGGCGCTGTGCGGTGATGGCGGCTTCAGTATGTTGATGGGCGACTTTATTTCGGTGGCACAACTGAAACTGCCGGTGAAGCTGGTGATCTTCAATAACAGCGTGCTGGGCTTCGTGGCGATGGAGATGAAAGCCGGTGGTTACCTTACCGACGGCACCGATCTGGAGAACCCGGATTTTGCCGCCATTGCCACCGCCTGCGGCATTAAAGGCATTCGCGTCGAGAAAGCCTCTGAACTCAACAGCGCGCTGGAACAGGCGTTTGCGCATGATGGCCCGGTACTGATCGATGCGATCACTGCTAAGGAAGAGCTGTCGATGCCGCCGCAGATCAAAGCCGAGCAGGCCAAAGGATTCAGCCTGTATATGCTGCGCGCGATTCTGAATGGGCGGGGTGATGAGATTGTTGAACTGGCGAAAACCAACTGGCTGAGGTAAAACGGATAACCAGGCCAGATAACTCACAACGCGGGCGCTTAGCCCGCTTTTTTGTTTCAGGAGAGCGATGTGATCGATTTACGCAGTGATACCGTAACCCGCCCAAGTGCCGCCATGCTGGATGCGATGATGGCCGCCGAAACTGGCGATGATGTCTATCGTGACGATCCCACCGTCAATGCGCTGGAACTCGAGGCCGCCCGCCTGAGTGGCAAAGCCGCAGCGCTGTTCTTCCCGACCGGCACGCAAGCCAACCTGGTGGCGCTGCTGTGTCACTGCCAGCGCGGCGATGAATATATCGTCGGTCAGCAGGCACATAACTACAAATACGAAGCGGGTGGCGCGGCGGTACTGGGCAGTATTCAGCCACAACCGATCTCGCACGCCGAAGATGGGTCGCTGCCGCTGGCGGATATCGTTGCCGCTATCAAACCGGATGATATCCACTTTGCGCGCACGCGCCTGCTGAGCCTGGAAAACACCCATCACGGCAAAGTGCTGTCGCAGAGCTATCTGGAACAAGCGTGGAAGTTAACGCGCGAACACAAACTGGCGCTGCACATTGATGGTGCCCGCATCTTCAACGCCGTGGTGGCGCAAAATGTTGAGCTAAAGGATATCGCGCGTTATTGCGACACGCTGACCATCTGCCTGTCCAAAGGACTCGGCACCCCGGTGGGTTCACTGCTGTGCGGCGATGAAGCCTACATTGAGCAGGCGCGTCGCTGGCGTAAGATGACCGGTGGCGGCATGCGTCAGGCGGGCATTCTGGCGGCGGCGGGTCTGTACGCGCTGAAGCACAACGTCGCGCGCCTGAAAGAAGATCATGACAATGCCGCGTGGCTGGCTGAACAGCTCAGTGCCATTGGGGTTGAGGTACTGAATCAGCACACCAATATGTTGTTTGTGAAAGTACCGGCGGATCAGGTTGACGCACTGAAAAGCTGGATGCACTCCGGCGATGTGCTGATGAGCGTGGGTCCGGTCACGCGCATTGCCACCCACCTCGATGTCAGCCGCCAGGATTTACAACGTCTGGTTGCGCACTGGCAGGCGTTTTTAGCGTAACAGGGCGCAGGTTGCCTTGTAGGGACGGCCTTCGGGCCGTCCATAAGCTCACCAACGCGAGCCCTTACTTCAGCCGAACCGTATTTCGCCAGCAGCGCCTGAGCTATCGCCAGCGTTTATGCATCGGCGGTGTCATACACCCTCTCTTCACTGTGCTGCACCGTATTTCGCCAGCAGCGCCCGAGCTATCGCCAGCGTTTCCGCATCGGCGATGCCATACACCGTCTCTTCACTGCGCTGCGCCGTATTTCGCCAGCAGCGCCTGAGCTATCGCCAGCGTTTCCGCATCGGCGATGCCTCGATAATCTCGCGCACGGAAGTGCATCTGAAACGCCGCGATCAGCTTACGCTGCATGGGTGGGGTATTCGCTGAATTGACGTTATAACCATAGCGCTGCAGCGCATCCAGCAGTTCGGCCTGATCGATGGGCGCATCAGCCGCATTCCCGTGGAGATAGCGCTGCACAGTGGCGGGATCGGGCCATGCGCCCAGCCCCTGCTCCGCCAACTGCTGCCACGGGAACAACGGGCCAGGATCCTGTTTCCGCTGCGGCGCGATATCGCTGTGCCCCACCAGATTTTCAGGCGTGATGGCATAACGCTGCGTGATATCTTTCACCAGCGCCACCAGCACGCTGATTTGCGCTGGCGTAAACGGCTGCCACTTCACGCCGGTTAATGTCCGCGTGTAGCCACGATTGACGATCTCAATACCGATCGACGTGTCATTGATACGGGTCGCACCGCGCCAGAAACTCGGCCCGGCATGCCACGCCAGTTCGCGCTCCGGCACCAGTTGCCAGATGACACCCTGGCCGCCTTTTTGCGCCGGCTGCTGCGGGATCAAATAGTGGGCACTGACTTCACGATCGGTGAGCGTGGCCAGCGAGGATGGCAGATCTTCGGCGGTATAATGGATCACCACCACTTTAATGCGAGGCCGCGCGCCCTGCGCCGGATGCGCGGTATCGACCCAGTAGCCGTTGCGCGGCTCAACAGACGACTGACAGGCACTCAGTAAAAACGCCAGCGCCAACAGAACAGCAAAACGCATTAGCGAATAATCACTGCGGTACCGGTCACACTGACCATCAGCATGCTGCTGTCTTTGCCAACGGTTTCATAATCGATATCAATGCCCACGACCGCATTCGCACCCAGCGCCTTTGCCTGCTCTTCCAGCTCTTCAAACGCGATCTGTCGCGCTTTGCGCAGCTCTTTTTCATAAGCACCGGAACGACCACCGACGATATCGCGAATCCCGGCAAAGAAGTCGCGGAAAATGTTGGCCCCGAGAATCGCTTCACCGGTAACCACACCGCAATATTCAGTGATGCTGTGCCCTTCTAAGGTGGGCGTGGTGGAAAATTTCATCGCGGTCTCCTTGTTTGAGTGAGTTCAATTTATACCCTAAATAATTCATGAGGCAGGAAGGCGGCAAACAAGAGAGTCCCGATGAACTTACCCACGTAAGTGATTCGGGCGAATGCGTGCAGCCAACGCACCTGCCTGATGAAGTATGACGGGTACAGCTCGTACGGCGTAAAAGCAAGACTATACTCTATGCTAAAAATGACGCTTTGCCAGTGAACAATAAGGAAATCGAGATGAGAAACAATGCCTTTGCGCTGCTTGTTCCCGCTGCGTTACTGCTCAGTGCCTGTACCACCGTTGAACCGGTGATCAAGGATAACGGACCGCGCACTGCCAGCTGTGTTGACGGTGGTCCAGATAGCGTCGCGCAGCAGTTTTACGATTTACGCATCAGACAGCCCGGTCAGGGTCTGCCCGATAGCACCACGCTGGCAAAATATCGCCCTTACCTGAGCGATCGCCTGTATCAAAAACTGCTGAGCGCCAGCACGCAGAGCAATAAACCTGCCTCGTGGAGCCAGGGCGATCTGTTCTCCAGCCTCGCACAGGGTCCCACGTCCGCCGATGTTGCCAGCGCCTCAACCATTCCTAATCGCGATGCACGTAACATCCCACTGCGCGTCGATTTGAGCCGTGATGGCAAAAGCTGGCACGACGAGGTATTGATGATTCACGAAGGAACCTGCTGGGCGGTGGATGATATTCGTTACGTCGGTGACTGGCCGCACGCAGGCGGCGGATCGCTCAGCCAGCTGCTGGAAGAGAAGAAATAGCTGTTCAATTTTACAGCATTCAGTTCTAAACATAAGCGCGCCGCATCTTTGCGGCGTTTTTTGTTAATTTTTCATCAATAAATTGCAGCCAGCGAGCCCTTCCCGGCGTTGACCTGCGCGATATTGTGCTACGCTTTTGGGACTTCACTGCTGTTTAATAAATTTTAACCCACCACAATTGCATAACTATTCTGGTGACGTTAAGATTCGCGGCACTAATTACTATTCATTTTTAGCGCATGAGTATTCAACTAAACGCCATAAACTGTTTTTACGGTGCCCATCAGGCACTGTTCGATATCAACCTGGCTTGTCCGCAGGGAGAGACGCTGGTGTTGCTCGGGCCGAGTGGCGCGGGTAAAAGTTCGCTCCTGCGCGTCCTCAATCTGCTGGAGCAGCCGCGTTCCGGCAGCCTGCAGATTGCCGGGAATCACTTCGACTTCAGCAAAGCGCCGTCAGACAGCGCAATCCGTGAACTGCGCCAAAACGTGGGCATGGTGTTCCAGCAATACAATTTGTGGCCTCACCTCACCGTGGTGCAGAATCTGATTGAAGCGCCGTGCCGCGTGCTCGGTCTCAGCAAAGACGCCGCACGCGCGCGCGCCGACAAACTGCTGGAGCGTCTGCGTCTGACCCCCTTTGCCGATCGTTTTCCACTGCATCTATCCGGTGGCCAGCAACAACGTGTGGCGATTGCCCGCGCGTTGATGATGGAGCCGCAGGTGCTGTTGTTCGACGAACCCACCGCCGCGCTCGACCCTGAAATCACCGCGCAGATCGTCAGCATCATTCGTGAGCTGGCACAAACGCAGATCACTCAGGTTATTGTGACCCACGAAGTCGAGGTGGCGCGCAAAACCGCCAGCCGTGTGGTGTACATGGAGAACGGCCATATCGTTGAGCAAGGCGATGCCAGCCACTTTACACAGCCGCAAACCGAAGCGTTTGCACATTATCTTTCGCACTAAGTCAGGATGCATCTAATGAAAAAAGTCGTACTTGCTGCACTGCTTGCCGGTCTGAGCCTGAGCGCTTCTGCTGCGCAAACCCTGCGTTTTGCCACCGAAGCTTCATATCCTCCATTTGAATTTGTGGATTCTGACAACAAAATTCAGGGCTTCGATGTCGATCTGGCCAATGCGCTGTGTAAAGAGATTGATGCGACCTGTACCTTCACCAACCAGGCATTTGACAGCCTGATCCCCAGCCTGAAGTTCCGTCGTTTTGACGCGGTGATGGCGGGTATGGATATCACCCCAGAGCGTGAAAAGCAGGTGCTGTTCTCCAAGCCTTACTACGATAATTCCGCGATCTTTATTGCCCAGAAAGGCAAGCTGGCGAATGTGGATGCGCTGAAAGGTAAACGCGTTGGCGTTCAGAACGGCACCACGCACCAGAAATACCTGTCTGATAAACACAACGACATCACAGTTGTGCCTTATGACAGCTACCAGAACGCGGTTCTGGACCTGAAAAATGGCCGTATTGATGCGGTATTCGGTGACACCGCCGTGGTGAACGAATGGCTGAAACAGAATGCCAACCTCGCACCACTGGGTGAGAAAGTGACCGATAAAGATTACTTCGGTACCGGTCTGGGTATCGCCGTCCGTCAGGGCAACACTGAGCTGCAGGGCAAATTCAACACCGCTCTGGAGAAGATCAAAGCTGACGGCACTTACAAAACCATCTACAACAAATGGTTCCAGCAGTAATCTCTGATGAATGAAATGATTCCACTCGCAAGCGCCGCCGGCATGACCGTCGGGCTTGCTGTTTGTGCACTGATCGCCGGCCTTGTGCTGGCGATGATTTTTGCTGGCTGGGAAACCGTCCGCTGGAAACCGCTGGCGTGGATCGGTACCGGGCTGGTGACACTGATCCGTGGCCTGCCGGAAATTCTGGTGGTGCTGTTTGTTTACTTTGGTGCCTCACAGCTGCTACTGACCTTATCCGATGGCTTCCATATCAATCTGGGCTTGTTTAGCATTCCCGTGCAGGTTCAGATTGAAAACTTCGACGTCAGCCCTTTCCTGTGCGGCGTCATTGCCCTGGCAATGCTTTACTCGGCCTACGCCTCCCAAACGCTGCGTGGCGCGCTGAAAGCCGTGCCTGTCGGCCAATGGGAATCTGGCCAGGCGTTGGGTATGAAGAAATCGGCGATTTTTTTCCGTCTGATCATGCCACAAATGTGGCGTCATGCGCTGCCTGGTCTGGGCAATCAGTGGTTGGTGTTACTGAAAGATACTGCGCTGGTGTCGCTAATTAGCGTGAATGACATCATGCTGCAAACCAAAAGCATTGCCACACGCACCCAGGAACCTTTTACCTGGTATCTGGTGGCTGCGGCCGTCTACCTGATCATCACGCTGTTCAGTCAGGCGATACTGCGCCGTATTGAATCACGCACCACGCGTTTCGAGCGGGGGGCCTGACGCATGCTGGATTACTTACCCGAACTCCTGAAAGGGCTGCACACCAGCCTGACCTTAACCATCGCGTCACTGATTGCCGCGCTGGTGCTGTCGCTGCTGTGTACCATCGTGCTCTCACTGAAAGTCCCGGTGCTGAACTGGCTGGTGAAAGGCTACATCACGGTGTTCACCGGCACGCCGCTGCTGGTGCAAATCTTCCTGATATATTACGGTCCCGGCCAGTTTCCCAGCATTCAGAACGTGCCGTGGTTATGGCATCTGCTATCACAGCCCTGGCTGTGCGCGCTGATTGCACTGTCGCTCAACAGTGCGGCCTATACCACTCAGCTGTTCTACGGTGCAGTACGCGCCATCCCCTCCGGGCAGTGGCAATCCTGCGCTGCGCTGGGGATGAACCGTAAAGACACGCTGCGTATTCTGCTGCCGTATGCGTTTAAACGCGCCCTCTCCTCTTACTCTAACGAAGTCGTTTTAGTGTTTAAGAGCACTTCACTGGCGTACACCATTACGCTGATGGAAGTGATGGGCCATGGGCAATTGCTGTATGGCCGCACTTATGACATCACGGTGTATGCTGCTGCCGGGCTGATCTATCTGGTGGTCAACGGTTTGCTCACGCTGATGATGCGTTTAATCGAAAAGCGCGCATTGGCATTCGAACATCGTAATTGAGTGTTGTAGTGGCGCGAAGTATCGCGTTTGTCTGAGGTGAAAGTGCTGCGGACAAACGCGTCATATCTCGCGCTGCTACGCCCCAATAACGCATGTAATTTTTTAATCATATTATTTGCATATAAATTCATTTACTGGCATCGTGTAACTCGTTCTATCTCTGGCATGGTTTACAGGAGTCACATAATGAAAAAATGGATTGTTGCTGCGGCGCTGGCAACACTGGCAATGAATGCTTATGCGGTGGAAAAAATCCGTTTCGCCTCTTCTGCGACCTATCCCCCGTTTGAATCCCTCGACCACGACAACCAAATCGTTGGCTTTGATATCGATCTGGCTAAAGCGTTATGCCAGCAAATGAAAGCGGATTGCACCTTTACCAATAACGCGTTTGACAGTCTGATCCCTTCGCTGAAGTTCCGTCGTTACGATGCGGTTATCTCGGGTATGGATATTACCGCCGAGCGCAGCAAACAGGTCGATTTCACTCAGCCTTACTACGCAAACTCCGCGATTGTGATTGCACATAAAGACCAGTACACCGACTTCAGTCAGCTGAAAGGTAAGCGTGTCGGCGTTGAAAATGGCACCACGCATCAGAAATACCTGCTGGAGAAACATCCTGAAGTGATCGCCGTGGCCTATGACAGCTATCAGAATGCGATTCTCGATCTGAAAAATGGTCGCCTGAACGGCGTATTTGGCGATAGTGCGGTGGTCAATCAGTGGCTAAAAGCCAATGAAGACCTCAGCCCAGTGGGTGAACATATCACCGATACCGAATACTTCGGCACCGGCTTAGGCATTGCGGTGCGTAAAGGCAATGCAGCGCTGTTAAAAGAGATGAATGACGCGTTGGTGGCGTTGAAAGCCGATGGCACCTGGCAGCAAATCAACCAGAAGTGGTTCCCGGAATAAGCATTATGGAGCCTCGTGGCGTGCCACCTGACAGGTTCTGCACGTCCTCCGTTCAGGCGGTGGCTACGTGGCTCCACCCTTCTTAATCAGTAATGTCAGCACTTCAAAATGTGCGGTGTGCGGGAACATATCAAACAGCTGGACGCGGCTCACCGCGTAATCGGCCAGACGTGCAATATCCTGCGCCATCGTGCTGGGATTGCAGCTTGAATAGAGAATGTAGTCTGGCGCCATTTCACTGAGATAAGCACACAGCTCAGCACCAATCCCGCGACGCGGCGGATTGACCAGCACCAATTGTGGCACCTGCTCACGCGATGTGGCGAACTGGGTCGAATCCAGCGCGGCGAAACTCACCTTATCGAGTCCTAACTGTTCAGCCGACTGCTGCGCACAGGCAATGGCTTCCGCACTGATCTCAATACCGGTCAGTTGCATCTCTGGCGTGGCACAGTGCAAGCCGAAACCGCCCACGCCGCAGAACAGATCCCACATACTGGTCACCGGCAGCTCTGCGACCCAATCACGCGCCGTGGCATACAAATCGGCGGCGACCTGCGGGTTAGTCTGGAAGAAACTCTGTGGGCGAATATACAGCGGCACCTGATTGAAACACTCCGCCAGCGCTTGATCCGGCGTCAAAGCAATCTCTTCATCCCCTTCCAGAATCGCCATATGCACTGGCTGGATGTTGGCGGAGATCACTTTCAGTTGCGGCAATTGCTGCTGCAGCCAGGGCAAGGCCGCACGCAACTGCTCCAGCTTGCTGGTGGAACGCAGCACAAACCGCAGCATCATGCCACCTTGCGAACTCTCGGTCAGCAGCAGGAATTTTAGTTCACCGCGTTTACGCGCCACGTTGTAGGGCGTTAATCCGGCGCGGGCAATAAAAGGTTTCAGCACCTCGAACACCGGCGCAAAGCTGGCGGGATAGAGCGGGCAATCGCACAGATCAACCGGTTCGCCATCACGCGCCACCATGCCAAAAATCGGCCGCTCTACGCTGCCGCTCACCACCATTTTGGCTTTATTACGAAAACCCTGCAGCGCGGAGGTCACCGGCGGTAAATACTCAGCCACCGCGGTCTGTGACAGTAACTGCTCGAGCAGCGACTGCTTCTCGCTGAGCTGCTGCGGATAGGGTTTATCCAGCCACTGGCACGAACGACAGCGACCGGCATCATAAAGCGCGCAATGCATGGAAAGGCCTGTATTCAGAATCGGGAGAAAAATCGGGGGCAGATTGTATCACCGGGCGCGGAAAAATGCGCGACTGCTGGCCGGCACAAACAACAGCAGTAACACCAGCGCATCCGGTACTTTCTGCATCAGCGTGTGGTGGATGATCTGTGCATTAGTTTCACCGGGAATACTGAAGATTTCCGGGTAGATCCATCCAACGGACGCCATCAGCATATAACCGAGCACGATAATTTGCGCCATCACATAACCCCATCGTCCGCGATTGCTACCGCGCAACAGGGTAAAGGCACAGCGTAGTTCAAACAGAAAGATTAGCTGACTGGCGATAAAAATCAGCGTGGAATCCCATGCCTGTGCACTGCGGTGGACAAAGTTAGCCATTTCGTCGTAACCCAGTTCATTGGCCAGCATCAGCACGCTGAGACAGCGCGTGGCAATAATGGCGATCCCCGCCACCATCACCGGTGCAGGCGTAGAATTTGCCATCGCATTTTTGAGGGTTTCCGACATGGTTTGACTCCGTAACCATAAAAAAACGGGCCATTAAATCGGCCCGTTATTATATTGGCAAATGTTACGGCTTTCAGCCACGTTTAGCTTTCTGAATATCGCGTAAACGTTGTTTTTCTTCGTGCGCCATAAAGCGCCAGGCGATGAAACCGACAAGGCCGACGACAAACAAAATCAATGAGGCTAACGCATTGATCTCTGGATTGACGCCGCGTCGCACGGTAGCAAAGATCGCCATCGGCAGCGTGGTGGCGCCCGGCCCGGTGACGAAGCTGGCAATCACCAGATCATCCAGTGACAGCGTAAAGGCCAGCAGCCAACCGGTGACAATTGCCGGAGCAATCATTGGCACGGTAATCACGAAGAACACTTTCAGCGGCGTTGCCCCGAGATCCATCGCCGCCTCTTCAATGGAACGATCCAGCTCGCGCAGACGGGAGTTGATCACCACTGACACATAAGCGGTACAGAAAGTGACGTGCGCCAGCCAGATGGTGAGCATGCCGCGATCGCTTGGCCAGCCAAAGGTGTTGCCCATTGCTACAAACAGCAGCAGCAGTGACAACCCGGTGATCACATCCGGCATGACCAAGGGTGCGGTGAGCATAAATGCAAAACCGCTATGCCCACGGAAACGGCCGAAACGCACGATGATCACCGCCGCCATGGTACCCAACACCACCGCCATGGTGGCCGAGAGCGCGGCGATGGTCAGGCTGAGGCCAACGGCATCCAGCATCGCATCGTCCTGGAACAGCACTTTGTACCAGTGGAATGAGAAGCTCTCCCATACGGTGACCAACTGCGAGCTGTTGAAGGAGTAAACCACCAGCAGCAGCATCGGCGCATACAGGAACAGGAAGCATGCGGCCAAAATCGCCGTACGCCATGGAGAGCGAATGGTGGGTAACTGATTCATTCCTTCTCTCCTAACTCACGATTTTGATGCTTGTGGAACCAGATGATCGGCAGAATCAAAATCAACAGAATGATCACCGCCAGTGCCGAAGCCACCGGCCAGTCACGGTTGTTAAAGAACTCCTGCCACAGGATACGGCCAATCATGATGCTGTCCGGCCCTCCCAGCAGTTCTGGGATCACGTACTCCCCTACCGCCGGGATAAACACCAGCATCGAACCGGCGATAATCCCACCTTTGGTCAGCGGCACAATCACGCTAAAGAAGGTTTTCAGCGGACGCGCCCCCAGATCCAGCGAGGCCTCGACCAGCGAGTAGTCGATACGGGTTAGCGCGGTGTAGATGGGCAACACCATAAACGGCAGATAACAGTAAACGATACCGATATACACCGCGGTATTGGTGTAAAGAATCACCAGCGGGTGATCGATAACCCCCAGCCACATCAGGAAGCGGTTAAGAATGCCGTTGTTGTTCAGCAAACCCATCCATGCGTACACGCGCACCAGGAACGAGGTCCAGGAGGGCAAGATCACCAGCAACAGCAGGATGGTGCGCATTGAAGGTTTACTGTGCGCCACCGCCCACGCCAGCGGATATCCGATCAGCAGACAAATCACGGTAGAAATCGCTGCCACCTTGAGCGAAGTCAGATAAGCTTCGGCATACAGCGGATCGTCCGTCAACGTGATGTAGTTACCGAGATTCAGCACCAGATTGAGCTGGTCATCGGCCCAGGTCACCAGATCGGTGTAAGGCGGAATGGCACGCGCAATATCGGCGAAACTGATCTTCAGCACGATCAGGAACGGCAGCAGAAACAGCAGGATCAGCCAAAGATAAGGCAAGGCGATCACCAGCTTGCGACCATGCAGCATTTTAATACGCGTGCCCCAGCGCTGCAGCGGTGTACCCACCATTTCCGGCTCGCTGCGTTGAGAAATCTGGCTCATTACGCCTCCTTAAACCGTCAGAACCACACAGCTGTCGGCGTCCCAGCACAGGCGAACTTCATCACCCCATGTTGGCGCACCTTTGCGGTAGCGATGTGCATTCTGCAGCTGCGCGCTGATCATCTGACCGCTGCGCAGGCGAACGTGATAAATCGACAGGTCACCGAGATAGGCGATATGCACCACTTCGCCGACGGCAAAGTTGCAGCCATCTGCCGGTACCTCTTCGCACAGCATCACTTTTTCCGGACGTAAAGCGACATGCACGGGCACGTTATCGATGATAGAGACATCGGTCTGCACTTTAAGCGGATGTACCAGGCCCGGCGCATCAATGACCACGCCCTCTTCCGTGCGCTCACGCAGCAGGCCATCAAACACGTTAACTGAACCGATAAATTCGGCACTGTAACGGCTGGTAGGATGCTCGTAGATCTCCTCCGGCTCACCAATCTGCACAAATTTGCCACGGTTCATGATCGCGATACGACCTGCCATAGTCATGGCTTCTTCCTGGTCGTGCGTCACCATCACGCAGGTCGCGCCGACGCGCTCCAGAATATCCACCACTTCATGCTGCATGCGGTCGCGCAGTTTCTTATCCAGCGCGCCCATCGGCTCATCCAGCAGCAGCAGTTTGGGGCGTTTCGCCAGGCTACGCGCCAGCGCCACGCGCTGACGCTGACCGCCGGAAAGCTGATGCGGTTTACGCTTGGCAAATTCCTGCATATGCACCAGCGTCAGCATTTCGGCCACGCGGCTGCTGATTTCGCCTTTCGGCAATTTATCCTGCTTCAGTCCAAAGGCAATGTTCTGTTCCACCGTCATGTGCGGAAACAGCGCGTAGGACTGGAACATCATATTGATCGGGCGCTGATAAGGCGGAACGTGCGACAGGTCTTGCCCATCCAGCACAATCTGCCCGCTGGTCGGTGGTTCAAAGCCCGCCAGCATGCGCAGCAAGGTCGATTTACCACAGCCGGAAGCACCCAGCAGGGCAAAAATCTCGCCTTTATAAATGGTCAGGCTGACATCATCTACGGCGTGCTGGCCGTCAAAAGATTTGGTCAGGTTGCGAATTTCCAGCAGCGGCGTTAACGCCTTAGCCGTTTTATTTGGGGGGCGGGGAATCGCGTCGTTCACTAACATTTCTCCGGCGCTAAGCGGTGTAGCGCGGCACAGCCAGCCGCTAAAATGGCACAACAGAGGCCATCACCGCACCTCTGTTGTCGTCTTCAGGTAACGAATTCGTTTAGAACGAATTACTTACCACTTTTTACTTTAGTCCATGCACGGGTGCGCGCACGATCCAGTTTCGGATCCTGGACTTTGAGCACAAACAGCTTGGCCATCGCATCCGGCGTTGGGAAGATGCCCGGATTGTTACGCACATCCGCATTAATCAATGGCAGTGACGCCTTGTTGCCGTTGGCGTAGTTCATCTTGTTAGAGACATCCGCGATCACTTTTGGATCCATGATGTAGTTCAGCCACTGATAGGCTGCGTCGAGGTTTTTCGCGTCTTTCGGAATCGCCATCATGTCGAAGAAGGCCAGAGCGCCCTCTTTCGGCACGCTGTAACCCAGGTGCACGCCGTTGTTGGCTTTGGTTGCACGATCTTTCGCCTGCAGGATATCGCCAGACCAGCCGATCGCCACACAGATGTTGCCATTCGCCAGGTCGTTAATGTACTGAGACGAGTGGAAGTAGCGGATATTAGGACGCAGCTTCAGCAGCAGATCGGTCGCGGCGCCGGTGTAATCTTTAGCGTCAGAGCTGTTCGGATCTTTGCCAAGGTAGTTCAGCACGGTGGCGAAGATCTCTTCCGGCGCATCGAGGAAGGAGACACCACAGCTTTTCAGTTTTTCCAGGTTTTCAGGCTTCAGCACCAAATCCCAGCTGTTGACGGGCGCATCAGTACCCAGCGCGGCTTTTACCTTATCGATGTTATAGCCGATACCGGTGGTACCCCACAGATACGGAATCGCATATTTGTTACCCGGATCGTGCTGCGCGACTTTCGCCATCAAATCAGGATCGAGGTTTTTATAGTTTGGCAGCTTGCTCTTATCCAGCTCCTGGAAAACGCCGGACTGTAGCTGGCGAGCAAGGAAGCTGGAAGATGGCACCACAACGTCGTAGCCGGTAGAACCCGCCATCAGCTTACCTTCCAACACTTCGTTGGAATCGAACACGTCGTAGACCACTTTGATACCGGTCTGCTTTTCAAAATTCGGCACGGTGTCGGCCGAAATATAATCGGACCAGTTATATACGTGCAGCGTTTTATCTTCTGCCTGAGCACCAGCGGCCGCAGCCATCAGCACACCAGCAACCACACCTGGCAACCATTTTTTACGTTGGTTGAACATGTTTTCCATCCTCCTGAGGGGGTCATCACAACGCTGCATACACGCGATCCGGACGTTGCGTTTTCTGTTTAATCACAGACACACAATGAATCAATATTCAGCGGGAGTTTAATAGCAAAAACCTATACCTGTGCTGAGGTTGCACGTCTCAAGCAGCCCCGCAAGAATAGCCCCCCTGCTTCAGGCGTGCCAGATCCCAGCGTAAAAAACGCCTTTTTGCGATATTTTATGCATGTTTCTGCTATGGGGTTTGGCACTAGCGGCATAAAGCACGACTAATATCTGGCAATAAAGGGCAAAATGCAGAATAAAAAGTGGTAGGGCTAAAATGAAAACTGCCGCAAAAAGCGGCAGTTAGCGAGGCGGGGAACTCAGTGCAGCATCGCGTGGCTGCTGGAGCTAGGTTGGCGCTCCTCTTCTTCGCCCATCATCAGCAAATTATTGGCAAAGGCTTCCATGATCACCATGGAAACGCCCTCTTCACTTTGCTTCATAAAGTGCGAGAACTGACCAAACGTCAATCCGGCAGTGGTACTGATCGACTGGCAGACAATCAGCTTGGGCAGATTGTCATCCTGGATATCGATAAAGGCCTTCACCGTTAGCGAACTGGCATTGATCTGCGATAAGTCGCCGACCAAAGGAATCAATGCTGTGGGTTTCACTTCCGCGAGGGCCGAGAAGAGGATGACGTTGTCCACCAGGTCGATTTTTGCATCAAACACCCCGTCAAAATTCTGCATGTGCGGCAGGTGCAGTGCCTGACAGGCATCGCATTCGAACCAGGTGATATTTTGTTGATCCAGCCAGCGACGCAGGATGTCGATGTCAGGAACGACCAGTGAATCCATCGTTATGTCCTGTGGGGTGAAGAAATAAGCGCCTTAGCTTACGGAAAAAGTCTATCTGATGCCACGAAAACCACGTAAAAGCGCGCCTAGCCCCCGGTTTTAAGACGATAGCCGGGGCAAGCATGCGCTTCTACCCAATGAATCATCATGGAAGCGATGTCGAGGCCGGTGGTGCCTTCGATGCCCTCAAGCCCTGGCGAGGCATTCACCTCCATCACCAGCGGGCCGCGGTTGGCGCGTAAAATATCCACCCCTGCGATTTCCAGCCCGAGCGTGGATGCGGCTTTCACGGCGATTTCCCGCTCTTTGTCGGTGATGGTCACCGCGTGCGCTTTACCGCCACGATGAAGATTTGAGCGGAAATCCCCCTCTTTCGCTTCACGCTCAATCGACGCTACCACTTCATTGCCGATCACCAGGCAGCGAATATCTCGCCCCTGCGCTTCTTTGATAAATTCCTGCACCAGAATATGGGCATTAAGGCCACGAAAGGCATCGATCACGCTCTCTGCCGCCTGGCGAGTTTCCGCCAGCACCACGCCAATCCCCTGCGTGCCCTCCACCAGTTTCACCACCAGCGGCGCACCACCGACCATGGCAATCACATCCTGGGTATCATCAGGCGAAGAGGCGAACCCGGTGATCGGCATATCAATGCCTTCGCGCGCCAGCAGCTGCAGCGATCGCAGTTTGTCACGCGCCCGGGTGATGGCCACCGATTCATTCAGCGGATAGCTGCCCAACATCTCGAACTGGCGCAGCACCGCCGTGCCGTAAAAGGTGGTCGCCGTGCCAATACGCGGGATAACGGCATCAAAGTGGCCCAGCGGTTCGCCACGATAATGCACCGCGGCAGAATCGGAATTGATGTTCATGTAACAGGAGAGTGGATCGATCATCTGCACCTGATGACCACGCTCTTCCGCGGCGTCGCGCAGGCGCTTACACGAGTACAGCGTTCCATCACGCGTGAGAATGGCCATCTTCATTGCAGAATTCCTTGTGCTTAGCGCGTTGCCCAGCCCTGTTGATGCAGATAATCCAGCATAAACGGACGCGTTTCTTTGATGATCAGGCGTTGAATCAGTTCGCTCCAGGTCTCCGAACGCTGGTTGCTGTCACGTTGCTGGTAATAAGCCGTGATTTGGTTATCGTACTGGTCCAGCACGCTTTTATCGACAGATTGATAACGATTTTCATGCACCAGCATCGCCGCTGGCATACGCGGTTTAACATCTGGGGCAGAGGCTGGATGGCCGATGCAGAAGCCAAACAGTGGCAGCACAAATTTCGGCAGTTCCAGCAAATCGGTGACTTGCGCGATGCTATTACGTATGCCACCAATAAACACACCACCCAGCCCCAGCGATTCAGCCGCGACCATGGCGTTTTGTGCCATTAATGCGGTATCGACACAACCCAACAGCAGTTGCTCGGCGCGTCCGAGATGCGCATCCGGGCAAATCTGCTGATGACGATTAAAGTCGGCACAAAATACCCAAAACTCAGCGGCGGCACTCACCCATGGCTGCCCGCCGGTGAGTTGCACCAGCTGATCACGCTTTTCCTGGTCGGTAATGCGAATAATCGAGGAGCATTGTAAAAAACTGGAGGTCGAGGCCGCTTGTGCTGCAGCAATGATCGCGCTGCGCTGAGCATCATCAATGCCCTGCTCGGTAAAGGCGCGAATGGAACGGTGGCTGCACAGTAAATCGATGGTCGGCGTCATAATCCTCTCCGGTTACTTCTTTTTGTGGTTGTGATTGAACAACTGCGGTGCCATCGCTTGCGCGGTACGCCACATCATCAGCCAGGCGGCAGGCAGCATCAGCGCAATGCCAAGGAAAAAAAGCAGCGTCGCCAGCGACTTCTGCGCCAAAAAATCAGGTGCCGCAATCCAGTTATTAACCAGTAATAGCGCACCAATCACCGCGAGCACGCCAAGCACTTCCAGCAGCAAAACCGGTTTCGGCAACGTGGCCAGATTACGCATGGGCGATTTCCTCAGTTGCTCAATAGGTCAGTCGCATTTTAGACCCGAATAATTCGCTCTGCAGCAAGGCATGGCTATCACCAGCAGCTTAACTGAAGCCAAACGCGTCTGCGGAGTGAAGTATGATGGACATAGATTGCGGTCATTAGAGTAACAGGCATTTTCTTCTTTGCTTAAGCAGGATGGGCGGGCATGATGTTAGCCATTATTCACGCTGTAATGTGAAACTGGTCACAAAACAGCAGCGGAAGGAGAGAAGCAATGATTGCAGTGATTTTTGGCCGTTCAAGCTGCCCATACTGCGTACGTGCGAAAGAGTTAGCCACCAAGCTGACCAGCGAGCGCGATGATTTCAACTATCAGTACGTCGATATTCAGGCGACCGGCATCACCAAGGCCGACCTGGAAGCACGTGCCGGCAAACCGGTGACCACCGTGCCGCAGATTTTCCTTGATGACCAGCACATCGGTGGTTACACCGAATTTGCGGCATGGACCAAAGAAAATCTGGGTGTTGAAGCCTAAGCAAACGGGCCTGCGGGCCCGTTTTTGATCGTGCTATTCGGCACGCATCGCCAGCATAATCCTCATCAGGCGGATCAGTAACGCCCCGCATCCAGCCCAAAACAGCGCACTTAAACTCCATGCAACAATCAGCAGCCAACTGTGCATCTGCGTGACGGTGAGCCACATCCAGGCCATACCCAAAAGCGTGCCCACCACGGCGACCCACAATGTACTGACCAGGGGACTATCCGGCTGCAACAGCGCCATTAACATGCCCGGCAATAAAAACAGCAATAATTCAGGCTGTCCGCGCATCGCTTGTTCCGCGGCAACGGCCCAAAAATGGTGTGCAAAAATAAACACCAGCGTATAAAGCATCATACCCAGAACCGATGCTGGCCAGCGATTATTGCGCTGCAACATAACCATCCTCAACTTTGTTGTTAACAATATTGAAACGTTTACTGCCCTGATGCGCACAAGTGGAAATAAAAAGAAACAGCCGCTGGCAGAAGGATTAAAAACTGCTGATAGCTGAGGAAGTTATTTATGATTAGAATGACGCCGTTTTAAATAATGGTCTGCATCTTCCTGGCGGCAAGGACACTCACAGCTGCCACAAGATAGCGAAAAAAGGCCCTTTCATCAACTTGTTACAGGTAAAGAAGAAGTTAAACCGTGAACATTAACGTCGCAGAATTGTTAAGCGGAAATGACGTTCTGTTATTATTTGTCGTCTTAGCCCTGGGGCTGTGCTTAGGCAAATTACGTCTCGGCTCGGTACAGCTAGGAAATTCCATTGGTGTCCTCGTTGTTTCATTGATTTTAGGTCAGCAGCACTTTGCGATAAATACCGACGCACTCAGTCTCGGCTTTATGTTGTTTATTTTTTGTGTCGGTGTTGAAGCCGGACCTAACTTTTTCTCGATCTTTTTCCGCGACGGTAAAAACTACTTCCTTCTTGCCATTGTTATGGTGGTCAGCGCCCTGCTCGTTGCGTTGGGACTCGGCAAAGTGTTCGGCTGGGATATTGGTCTCACGGCAGGCATGCTGGCCGGTTCCATGACCTCCACGCCGGTGCTGGTGGGCGCGGGTGACACGCTGCGACAAAGCATCAGTGACAACCATCAGCTCAGCATGATGCAGGATAACCTCAGCCTCGGTTACGCCCTCACCTATTTGATTGGTCTGGTCAGCCTGATCTTTGGCGCGCGCTATCTGCCTCGTCTGCAACATCAGGACTTACCCACCTGCGCGCAGCAGATTGCGCGAGAGCGTGGTCTGGATGCCGACAGCCAGCGTAAAGTGTTCTTACCGGTGATCCGCGCCTATCGCGTTGGCCCGGAACTGGTGGAATGGAGCGGCGGTAAAAACCTGCGCGAGCTGGGCATTCATCGCCAGACCGGCTGCTACATTGAACGCCTGCGCCGTAACGGTATTCTCGCCAGCCCGGATGGGGATGCGATGCTACAACTCGGCGATGAGATCTCGCTGGTGGGCTATCCCGACGCACACGCACGCCTCGATGCCAGCTTCCGTAACGGCAAAGAGGTGTTCGACCGCGATTTGCTCGACATGCGCATCGTCACCGAAGAGATTGTAGTGAAGAACCACAATGCGGTGAATAAACGCCTGAGCCATTTGAAACTCACCGATCATGGTTGTTTCCTTAACCGAGTGATTCGTAGTCAGATTGAGATGCCGATTGATGACAGCATCATGCTGAACAAAGGCGATGTATTGCAGGTGAGCGGTGAAGCGCGCCGTGTGAAAAGCCTGGCGGATCGCATCGGCTTTATTGCGATTCACAGTCAGATGACCGATCTGCTGGCCTTCTGCGCCTTCTTTATCATCGGGTTGATGATCGGCATGATCACCTTCCAGTTCAGCAACTTCAGCTTTGGCATCGGTAACGCCGCCGGTTTGCTGTTCGCGGGTATCATGCTCGGCTTCCTGCGCGCCAACCATCCGACCTTTGGCTACATTCCGCAAGGGGCGCTGACCATGGTGAAAGAGTTCGGTTTGATGGTGTTTATGGCAGGTGTCGGCCTGAGCGCCGGTAGTGGCCTGCAACATGGCCTTGGCAGCGCGGGCGCCTTGATGTTGCTCAGCGGTCTGCTGGTGAGTCTGATCCCGGTGGTGATTTGCTATCTGTTTGGTGCCTACGTGCTGCGTATGAACCGCGCGCTGCTGTTTGGTGCCATCATGGGCGCTCGCACCTGTGCCCCGGCCATGGAGATTATCAGCGATACCGCACGCAGTAGCATTCCGGCACTCGGCTATGCAGGAACTTATGCGATTGCTAACGTTTTGCTGACGCTCGCCGGCACGCTTATTGTGATAATTTGGCCGCTTTTGCCTTTTTAAAAATATTTTTACTGCGTTCAGAACTTTCTATTTGGGGCGCAGTCTGAATAAGTGCCACTGCTTTTCTTTGAAATCCCCAAATTGTGGAGCCCGCCGGTCACTGACTTGCGGGTTTTTTTATGCCTGCAATTCCTGTTGCTTAAGGTTCTCCTAAGCGTAAATTGCGACCCTGCCACTCTGGTTTCGCTATTTTCCAATATTCATGCAACTTTCATCAAAGTTAAACACTCCAACAACCCACGATAAGATTAAGAGCCCGACTATTTATTGTTTGTCTGGTCGCTTTTACGCTATCAACTTTATTTTACTGGCAATTTCGGCACTGGTGTTTATGTGGTGGTCACGCCACGAAAGCCTGGATATCGCCATTAGCCAACGGTGGTTTGACCCACAGACGATGTCATTTCCGTTGCAGCACAATCGCTGGCTGGATCTGATCAATCATCGCTTGTTCAAGGATGTAATCATCGCCGGTGCGGTATTGATGTTGCTGCGCGGTGTGCAGAAGCGCAATGGTCGTCGCGTGCTGGTGGCCCTGCTGTTTGGTATGGGGCCTCTAGTGGTGGGCATTCTGAAGGCGCACAGCGCGCACTCCTGTCCGTGGGATTTGGCGATGTTTGGCGGTAAGGCAGCCAGTTTTGTGCTGCTGGATCCCACTCCGGTCAATAGCGGTCCGGGGCAATGTTTCCCAGGCGGTCACGCTTCCAGCGGCTTTGCCCTGATGGCGCTGTTCTTCCTGTGGTGGCCCGAGCGTCCGCGCCGCGCCGTACTGGCGCTGTTGTTCGGTATCGCGTTGGGCTTACTGATGGGATACGGACAGGTGATGCGCGGTGCCCACTTTTTCTCTCACAACTTGTGGGCTGGCTGGTGGGTGTGGCTGAGCCAGGTTCTGATTTTTGCTGGTGTTTCTTTTTGGGTAGACAAGATGAGGAAAAGCAAACGTGATGGAAGCGCTCAACCATAGCCTGTTTCTATGGATCAACGCCACGACGGATTCACCGCCATGGTTGATTAATCTGGCGACCTTTATCGCCAAAGATGTGATTGCCATTGTCCCGCTGCTGATTGTGGCCTTATGGTTTTGGGGACCGCGCGATCAGGTGCAATCTCAACGCGCGCTGGTACTGAAAACCGGCATGGCGCTGATTTATGCATTAAGCATTTCATGGTGCGTGGGCCAACTGTTGCCGCATCCGCGTCCATTTGCCATTGGCTTAGGGCACCAATTCCTCGCTCACGCCGCCGATGACTCTTATCCCAGTGATCATGGCACCACCATCTTTACTTTTGCGCTGGCGTTTATCTTCTGGCATCGCCTATGGTCTGGCGTCATTCTGCTGGCCGTTGGCAGTGCGATCGCCTGGTCACGCGTCTATCTTGGCGTGCATTGGCCGATGGATATGCTGGGCGGATTTTTGGTGGGCTTGCTGGCGTGTCTGGCTTCGCATATGGCGTGGCAGTTGTATGGCGAACGCATGCTGGCCTTCACCCACCAACTGTATCGCGCCCTGTTCGCTATGCCGATCAAAAAAGGATGGGTACGCGGATAAGGTAAAGGGCGGCTCACTCGGGCCGCCCGATAGGGGACTAGCTAAACCACTTCCCAAACCAGCCATTGAATTTCATCATAATGAAGTCCCAGATACGGCCGATAAATCCGCCCTCCGGCACTGCTTCCATCACCACCAGCGGGCGCTGATCCACGGTTTTGCCATCCAGCTGGAAATCAATGGTCCCCACCACCTGATTCTTCTCCAGTGGCGCTTCCAGCTGCGGTGAGTTCAGGGTGAAACTCGCCTTGAGGTTTTTCATCTGCCCTTTCGGCACGGTGATCGCTGCGTCTTTCGCGACACCGAGATTGACCTGACTCTGCTCACCAAACCATACGCGCTGCTGGGCAAAAGGCTTATCGCTTTTAATCGGTGTCACGGTTTCGTAGAAACGGAACCCCCAGGTCAGCAGCTTCTCACTTTCACGGAAGCGAATCGCATCGGTTTGCGTGCCCAGTACCACCGAGATCAAACGCATGTCTCCGTCCACGGCGGACGCGACCAGGTTATTACCCGCGCCCGAAGTGTGTCCGGTTTTAATCCCATCCACCTTCAGGTTACTGCTCCATAACAGGCGGTTACGATTCATCTGCTTGATGTGATTAAAGGTGAACTCTTTCTCACTGTTTAACGCATACTCTTCAGGCACATCGCTGATCAAACGCTGGCCGATAATCGCCATATCGCGCGCGGTACTGTATTGCCCATCGGCATCCAGCCCGTGCACGGTCATAAAGTGGGTATTCTGTAATCCAAACGCCTTAACGTAGTTGTTCATCAGACCGATAAACGAGTCCTGGCTACCGGCGACATAATCGGCCAGCGCGATGCAGGCATCATTGCCTGACTGAATCACCACGCCCTTGTTGAGTTCAGAAACCGGAATACGGTCACCGGGTTTGAGGAACATCAGCGAAGAGCCGCGCAGTTTCGGGTTGCCGGTTGCCCATGCATCCTGGCCGATAGTGACCAGGTCATCGTTGTGGATCTTGCCGGCTTTTAGCGCCTGGCCGACCACGTAGCTGGTCATCATTTTGGTCAGGCTGGCGGGGTCCAACCGCTGGTCGGCATTGGACTCAGCCAATACCTTGCCGCTGTTGTAGTCCATCAAAATCCAGGCTTTGGCCTCAATTTGCGGTGCAGCAGGCGCCTGTTCAGCCTGAGTGGTGATGGGAAGGAAAAGCACTAATAATGAAGTGGCAGCCAGCGGCCGCAAGGCAGAAATGACGGAGTTTTTTCTCATGAGCGTGACCAGATTGTCCTTGTTAAATCATGGTTTTCTAGCAGGTAAGACATGTCTTAATAAAAGCTACACGCTTACCACCTGCGAACAAAACCGTCCAACCGTAAAGTTTTATAGAGTTTATTAGAGTAACCCTGGCATCAACCCCGACGCGCTGCCACTTTTACTGTTACGCCGTAGTGGAAAAAGTGAGAGAAATTCCGATTTTTCGCAGAACGGTTAAGCCAGTCACAAAATTCCGCTAACCTGATGCCAATCAGCCCGAGGAGAACCACGATGGACTTAGCCGTTTTCGATCTGGACGAAACCCTGATTTGTGAAGACAGTACCAGCCTGTGGCTGCGCTGGCTGGTCTCACAGGGATTTGCCCCCGAAGCACTCATCTCTCAGGAACAAGCCTTAATGGAGAAATACCATGCCGGCACCCTGTCGATTGAAGAGTATATGAACACAACGCTTTCCCCGCTCGCCGGTATGGCGACCCTGACGGTTGAGGGTTGGGTACGGCGTTTCATCCATCGCGATATTCTGCCACGCGTCTTCCCCGCCGCACGGGAACGCATAAACTGGCATCAGCAACGCGGCGACACCGTGATGATCATTACCGCCAGTGGCGATCATCTGGCGGTGCCGATTGCGCAACGTCTGGGTGTACACGGCGCGTTGGCGATTGGCGTAGAAGTGGTTGACGAGCGCTACAGCGGCCAGATTTATGGCACCGCCACCTATCGCGAGGGGAAAGTCACCCGTCTGAGTGACTGGAAAGCTTTGCAACAGGATAAGCGCTTTGAAAAAACCTGGGCTTACAGCGACTCCATGAACGATTTACCCTTGCTCAACCACGCTGATCACGCCTGGGTCATTAACCCGGATGCGCTGCTGCAGCAGGAAGCGCAGCAGCGGGGTTGGGAAGTATGCAGCTGGGTGCGTTAAGTTAACCACGCGAGGCGCTGGCGGGTTCCGCCAGCCCTACTTTTAACAGCTTGCCGTTGGCTTCATCGGTGAGCACATAGAGATAACCATCCGGCCCCTGACGCACATCGCGAATACGTTCACCGCGATCCTCCAGCAGTCGCTGCTCTTCGACCACTTTCTCGCCGTTCACCCGCAGGCGAATCAGGCTTTTTTCCTTTAATGCGCCGATAAACAGCGAGTTTTTCCACTGCGGGAAACGTGCGCTGTTGTAAAACGCCATCCCGCTGATGGCTGGTGACACTTTCCACCAGAACTGCGGTTGTTCCGTGCCCGCCACGTGCGTGCCCTGCGCTTCCGGCACTTTCTGTCCGCTGTAATCAATGCCGTAGGTGGCCAATGGCCAGCCGTAATTTTTGCCTTTCTGCGGGATATTCACTTCATCGCCGCCGCGTGGGCCGTGTTCACTCTCCCACATTTGCTGCGTCCACGGATTGAAAGCTAATCCCTGTGGATTGCGCATGCCGTAAGACCAGATTTCTCCACGCGCGTCTTTACGTTGTACAAACGGATTGTCTGCCGGGATTTCACCGTTCTGGGTCAGGCGCACGATTTTTCCTGAAAGCTTGTCGAGTTGTTGGGCGCTGAGGCTGGAAAAGTTGTCGCCAAACGCAATGTAGAGATAGCCCTGACCATCAAATGCCAGACGGGTCCCCATATTGGCACCGCTGGAGAGTTTCGGTGTCTGCTCCATCACCACCTTGAAGTCGCTCAATTGACGGTTATCGTCGCTGAGCCGACCATAGCCGACCACTCCGCCCGCTCGCCCCTCAGCATCTGCCGTGGTGTAACTGAGCCACACGCGGCGGCTCTGGGCGAAATCCGGTGCCAGCACCACATCCAGCAAGCCGCCCTGACGATTTGCCCACACTTTGGGTACGCCACTAATGGGTTGCGACAAGCCTTTTCCCGGCTGCCAACTGCGGAGTTGCCCGGAGCGTTCGGTAATTAACAACGTTTGATTGTCAGGCAGAAAAGCCACTGACCACGGATGATCAAGTTTGTCCTGTAGTACCTGAACCTGAACATCTGCAGCCAGGGTCGAATGGGCATAACTCAATGCGCCAAGCAACAGCGCGACAGGCAGTAAACGCATGGGATTCTCCTTTATCACGGTCTGCCGTTAAGGGTAGTCAGCCCGTAAGAAAGGATGTGCAGGATTTACAAAACATTAAGCCCGACATAGCGCCGGGCGACGGGATTAAGGCGCGGAGAAGGCCACAACATCACGAATCATTTCGTCGATGCCCGGACGAAGATCGTTGAGCGTAATTGGCGTACTGTTGTTCGGCAGGGATTTACCAAAGGCTTTGCGCACAACTTTGATCATTGGCTTACCGGTCTGCGCATCGACCGCTTCCACCTCGAGGAACAGCGCACTGTTTTGCGTACGGTGGCCAGTGGCCGCCATGGTGCTCGCTACAACTGCCGCAATCGGCACCACTTCGTAGAACTGCATCCCTTCGTTTTCTGCCGTCACGGCGGTGATGGCGCTTTTCACCCTGAGCGTATGTGCACCAGGCTTGCCCACCACCGGTTTACGTTCTGCGACCGCGCGTTTTAACTGACTATCGGTGTACTGACGGATTTGATCCAATGTTTGCTGGCTGATGCGTTCAGTCGGTCTCGCGGCGGGATAGTAAACCACGGGTTCGAACACAACATTGGTGTAATCCGCGCTGTGATAATCCGGCGAGATCCAGCGCAATGTCGGTTTACCGCTCGGTGACTGTTCAGATTTTAACTGGCTGTAATCGCCGAGAAAGCCGGAAAACTGCTGTTTATCCGCAACATGAGAGGTACATCCAACCGCCAGCATGGCTAGCGTTAACGCGGGGATATAAAGACGAAATCGCATGAGAAGGCCCTTATAAGAGGTAAATCGCTTCTCAAGTGTAGAGCGCACGCTGCGCTTTGGCGGGAAATTTTCACAGAATGGGAGAAGAAACCACCTGCATTGCAGGTGGTTAGGGAATCACTCGAAGCAGGTCTCAGGATTCTCAGACAACGAAATGAACCTTTCGCCGCCTTTGGTCAGGGCAATAATGCCGCCGCTCTCAATATCATAAACCCACCCATGCAGACGCACTTTGCCTTTACGCAGCGCCACCGCTACCGAAGGGTGTGTTTTGATATTGTTCAGCTGAGCAATCACGTTCTCTTTGACCATTTCATTGAGACGGGTTTCCACCGCTTCATAATTGCGCTCTTCCACCACAGCTTTAGCTGCATTGGCGTAGTGCAACCAGTGATCAACCGCGGGCATGCTTTCTAAATCCGCATTAGACGCGATGGCGTTCATGGCACCACAGTTGGAGTGACCGCAAATGATGATCTCAGTCACACCCAGCGCAACGACCGCGTATTCAATCGTCGCGGAGACACCACCCGGTTCGGGACCAAACGGCGGCACAATATTACCGGCGTTACGGATCACGAACAGCTGGCCTGGCTCGGATTGGGTGACTAATTCAGGCACCAGACGGCTGTCTGAGCAGGAGATAAACAGGGCTTTGGGATTCTGGTTTGACGCCAGACTTTTGAAAAGATCCTTCCTTTCAGGGAACACATTCTGTTGGAAATTCAGAAAACCTTTAACGATCTCTTGCATTTGTCTGCTCTCACTTTATCCGCATCTGCGCTGGCGGTACGATCTGCACCGTCAGCACGCGTTCAAATTCTTCAGTGCGGTGAATAACTTACAATCACCAACCGAACATTTAAGCAAAACAGGCTGGATTACACAACTCGGATCACCGTTAACGGTTCGCAGTCGCCAGCCTTATCGGCGACGATTTGAACGGATAACAGCTCCATTAAGCATAGCGGGAAACGCCCATTACGCGGTTAAGGAGATTCTTACATCACCTATACATTTTCCCTCGCAACCTCTGTACAATCCCCCGCCTATCCACACTAATTATGATGAATTATTATCCTTATGAGCCATGTCAAAAATCCGCCGCGCGTAGGCTTCGTCTCACTCGGCTGTCCAAAAAACCTCGTCGACTCAGA
>NZ_SZZZ01000014.1:0-137397 GCF_009830025.1 Pantoea sp. Taur | reverse complement strand
TCCTGCGAGTGCCCACACAGATTGTCTGATAAATTGTTAAAGAGCGGTGCAATCAGCGCCTTAAGCTGCTGTTGCGAGGTGGCGTATATTACGCTTTCCTCCTTCAGAGTCAAACACTTTTTTCAGCGTTTTTCTCCGGCGGGATGAATTTCTTCACTCCCTGCTGAGCCGTCTGCGTTGCCGCTTTGCCGTCTCAGTGGTGGCGCATTATAGGGATCCGATTTTTTTGCACAACCCCTTTTTTCGATCTTTTTAATCGACTGGCGAGTTTTCAATCTTTTCGCTGAGATCGCGAGCGATCCGCTCAAAATTCATCTTGTTTGCCAGCCTGATAAGCCGCAGGCTAGGGGTATAAAGTGCAAAAGGAGAAAGATCATGTCTGTAGCCCTACGACCTTATAAGAACCATTTTCCAGAAATCGGCGATCGCGTAATGATCGATCGCAGTAGCGTGGTGGTGGGTGAAGTGCAGCTCGCCGACGATGTCAGCATCTGGCCACTGGTTGCTATCCGCGGTGATGTGAACAAAGTCGTGATAGGTAAAAGAAGCAATATTCAGGACGGCAGCGTTTTGCACGTCACGCATAAATCCACCAGCAACCCGGAAGGGCACCCTTTAGTGATTGGTGAAGACGTGACTGTAGGCCATAAAGCAATGCTGCACGGCTGTCATATCAGCGATCGCGTGCTGGTTGGAATGGGATCGATTTTGCTGGATGGCGTGTTTGTTGAAGAGGATGTCATGATCGGAGCGGGTAGTCTGGTTCCGCCGGGTAAAAGACTGGAGAGCGGCTATCTCTATTTAGGCAGCCCGGTGAAACAAATCCGCCCATTGAGTGAGGCGGAAATCGCAGGTCTGCTCTATTCATCGAGCAATTATGTTGGCTGGAAAGATGAATACCTCGCTCAGGAGAGCCAGATCCAACCTTGATCATCGATCTCATCCTGCCGGATAAGCGCTTCCGCTTCTTCTTCCAAATCCCAGCGATGCGCGCTAAACAGCGCCATCGCTGCACCCGTTCCGAATCGATCCTGTAATGCGTCGGGCTTGATGGCACAAGTTAACCCCATTCCTTGCACCAACACCGGAAAGACGATCGCTCCTCGTTCCTCGTCCCAACTTTCACGATCGGGAAAATGGATCGCCTGATTCACTCCTTCATGGCCTGCTTTAATTGAGCAATAACGGGGGTAATTTCTGGCATCACGCCATGCCATAATTGGAAAGCATGTGCCGCCTGCCCCACCAGCATGCCCAATCCATCTGCCAGCTGACCCGCACCGTGCTGCTGACACCACAACAAGAATGGCGTCAGCCCTTGCTGATAGAACATGTCGTAGCAGCGTGTTTGCGGGGTGATCAATGAGTCTGGCAACGGCGGCACTTTACCCTCAACGCCACTGGAAGTTGCATTGATGATCAGATCAAATGCCTGGCCGGAGAGCTCAGCAAAGCTGCTCGCCTGGATATCCCCACTATGCTGGAAGATATTTGCCAATTCTTCAGCGCGGGCAACCGTTCGGTTGACCACTACCACTGAACATCCAAAAGAAAGCAGGGGAAGGATCACACCACGAGCCGCACCACCGGCTCCCACCAGTAAAATGCGGTCACCAGAACGGATCAAATTCAATCGTTCCAGATCGCTTAGCAGGCCAATCCCATCGGTATTATCACCAAAGATCGAGCCATCTGCCTTTTTCTTTAATGTGTTAACCGCCCCAGATAAGGCTGCACGTTCACTGAGTTCATCGGCCAGTTCCCACGCCTGTTGTTTAAACGGCAGTGTGACATTTGCACCTTTTCCACCGACAGTAAAAAAGTCGCTAATTGACTGAGGAAACCCCTCCAGCGGTGCACAAACCCGGCCATAAGAGTGCGCGATTCCTGTCTGCTCGGCAAAGAGGCTATGAATGAAAGGTGACTTACTGTGTGCAATGGGATGACCAAAAACGGCGAAGTGTTCCATAAATTAACCCTGACGAATAAGTTCGCCGCTGATAACGTCGCGAATTTCAGAAGGATTTAGCCGCCCGCCCGTTGCAGCATGCAACACGGGGAATTGAGCACCGAATTGCTGTGCAACTTCATCAGCATTGCGGCACGGCGCCTCGCCGGAGAGATTGGCGCTGGTAGACACCAATGGTTTGCCGAAGCCACGGCAAAGTGCCTGCACATCCGGATGATCGCTAACGCGGATAGCCAGCGAATCGAAACGTCCTGTTAGCCAGCGTGGCGTATGCGGTGTTGTCGGAACAACATAAGTCACCGGCCCTGGCCAGCTAGCAAACATGCGCTCACGCTGTAGCACCGTGAGTTCGCGATCGGCAATGTAGGGTTCCAGCTGCGCATAATCTGCTGCAATCAGGATAAGCCCTTTCTCAACCGGACGCTGTTTTAGCGCCAGTAAGGCCATGACGGCGCTTTCGCTATCGGGATCGCAACCTAAACCAAACACCGCTTCGGTTGGATAGGCAATAACGGCCTGCTGTTGTAGTTGCTCGATGCAAAATTCGAGACTTCCGGGGACATACGCTTTTTGCTTCATGATCGTTCTTCGTCCTGGGCGATGAGCTTGCCACAGCGTTTGCTGGCGCATAAGCGCTTCATGCCTTGTGCGGTTTTCTTCTCTATTAATAAGGGAAACTGGCAATGCGGGCAGATACCTTCAACAGGCGTTGCATTGATTGCAAATTGGCAATCGGGGTAACGGTCGCAGGAGTGAAAGGTTTTGCCATAGCGCGAACGGCGCTGAACCAGCTTTCCGTTCTGACATTGGGGACAGGCAATCGCGGTCTCGTCGGGCTTATCGATAGTTTCTGTGTAATCACATTCCGGATAGTGGCTACAACCAACAAACATTCCAAATCGCCCCTGACGCAGAACTTTATCTGCGCCGCACTGAGGACACGCGTGCCCTTCCAGCACTTTAACGATATGCCCATCGGCCTGATTTTTCAGGGGACGAACATAATCACAGGTTGGATAATTCACACAGCCTAGAAACGGGCCGTGTTTACCACTGCGTATCACTAAATCTGCCCCGCAAGCGGGGCAGGGATCGTGTTTACGCACAGAAAATAGTGCTGATTTACTCATATTTCCGGATGCATTAATCGCAAATTAATGCAGCATACCTTCATTGACGTCGAATAACAGTTCTTCCATCTGCTGATAAGCGTTTTCACATCCAGGGATGTTAAACAGCACCATCAGCACCACCCATTTGAGATCTTCAAGATCAAATTCCTGAGTATCAAGAGCCGTGACCCGTTCGATGACCATCTCGCGCGTTTCCATATTCAGCACCTGAACTTGTTCCAGGAACAAAATAAAACCGCGACAATCAGCATCAAGACGCTGGCATTCCTCGTCCGTATAAATTCGCATTGAGAGCGGATCTGCGGCCAATTGTACAGGCGCCACCAGACCATCCTGATAGTCCGCTAAACGTTCAAGCCAATTCAACGCATTGTAGATATCTTCACGATGAAAACCCGCATCGGCCAAATCATCGGTCAATTTATCCTGGTCAACACGCATTTCAGCTTCGTTGTGGATATAGGTCTCAAACAAGTACATAAGTACGTCGAACATGGCATGCCCTCCTCAATCGGACATAGCCGCCGGGTACAGCTGCGATCCATCCTGCTAACTCCAGCTCCAGCAACTGGGCTGCGATAACTGGCACAGGTTGGCCGGCACGTTCAGCGACGACGTCAACAGGTGTAACCTCATCACCTACGTTAGCCAACACGCTTGCAAATGGCAATGGAACATCGTCACTGTCTTGTGAATATATTGTTTCTGAAGTGGTTGCCGGCAGCCATTGCAATGTGGAATGCAAATCTTCAAGGATGTTATTTGGATGGGCAACCAACAGTGCCCCCTGCTGAATCAACCAATGCGTACCTTCACTGCCATCATTACCCAATGCTCCGGGTAATGCATAAACATTGCGGTTTTGTTCCAGCGCGCAGCGAGCCGTGACCAGCGAACCGCTTTTCAGTGAAGCCTCAACGACCAGCACTCCCTGACTTAACCCACTGATGATGCGGTTACGGCGCGGAAAATTCACCGCATGTGGCGCCATATCAAGAGGAAATTCAGAGACTAAAGCCCCTTCGTTATCCATGATCGCCTGCGCCAGCGACTGATGGCTTTTGGGGTAGATATGTTGCAAGCCGCTGCCCAGCACTGCGATTGTTTTTCCACTTGCGTCCAAGGCTGCACGGTGTGCAACGCCATCAATACCGCGAGCCAGCCCGCTAGTGATGGTCAACCCACTGAGTGCAAGTTGCTGTGTAAACCATGTGCCCCACTCTTTGCCATAGTGGGAACAGTGCCGACTGCCCACCACAGCTAATTGCGGTGTCTGTAAAACGGAGATGTGCCCAGCCACATAGAGCAATGAGGGGCGTTGACTGATTTCAGCCAGGGGGCCCGGATAATCAGCATCTATGCAGGAGACTAAATGATGATGAGGTTGATCCAGCCACTGTAACGTGCGCGCCAGTTGCCGTGGGCAATAATCGTTAAACTGTTGGCGCTGCAATTCATTCAAACCATGGCTGTGCAGTAATTCGTCATCGACGGCAGCACCGTTTTGCAAATTCCGCGCGAGATTCACTACGCGATGCCGGCGCAGGCCTTTAACATTTGCCAGCCGGAGTATCCCTTCCACTCGCTCCACGCGTCCATCCTTAAGCCCGCTCACATGCGGTGCAATGCTGTCAATCAGGCCACAAAAAGTCTACAATATGAGGTAGTAATCTTTTCTTTAACGCATACAGATCTGGATATTTATGTCAGTTTTGCAGGTATTACATTTCCCTGATGATCGCCTTCGCAAAATCGCTGCGCCGGTGGCTACCGTAAACGCAGACGTTCAGCGCATTGTCGATGGCATGTTTGAAACCATGTACGCCGAAGAAGGCATTGGCTTAGCGGCCACTCAGGTCGACATTCATCAACGCATCATTGTTATCGATGTTTCTGAAAATCGAGACGAACGTCTGGTGTTGATTAACCCGGAACTGCTGGAAAAAAGCGGTGAAACCGGTATTGAAGAGGGCTGCCTCTCAATCCCTGAACAGCGTGCCTTTGTGCCGCGTGCGGAATGGGTCAAAGTCCGTGCGCAGGATCGTGACGGTAAGAGCTTCGAGCTGGAAACGGATGGTCTGCTGGCGATTTGTATCCAGCATGAAATCGATCATCTGGATGGCAAGCTGTTTATCGATTATCTGTCGCCGCTGAAGCGTCAGCGCATCAAACAGAAACTGGAAAAGCTGGCCCGCATGAACGCACGCGAAGCCTGAGTACTAACAGAAGGTTAAACTGTGTCTGCATCGCTAAAAATTATCTTTGCCGGTACACCTGACTTTGCAGCGCGTCATCTCGACGCGCTGCTTGCTTCTGAGCATCAGGTAGTTGGCGTATTTACTCAGCCCGACCGTCCATCAGGACGCGGTAATAAACTCACTTCAGGCCCTGTCAAAGTGTTGGCACAGGCACATGATGTTCCCGTGTTCCAGCCAAAATCGCTAAAACCTGAAGAGAATCAGCAACTGGTTGCTGACCTGCAAGCCGATATCATGGTGGTGGTGGCTTATGGCCTGATTCTGCCGAAGGCGGTTCTCGATATGCCGCGACTCGGTTGCATTAATGTCCATGGTTCACTGTTGCCACGCTGGCGCGGCGCGGCGCCCATTCAGCGTTCGCTCTGGGCTGGCGACAGCGAAACCGGCGTGACCATTATGCAGATGGATGTGGGTCTGGATACGGGTGACATGCTGCATAAGCTCTCCTGTCCTATCACGCCTGAAGACACCAGCGCATCACTGTATGACAAGCTGGCCGAGCTTGGGCCACAAGGTATGCTGGATACACTCGATCTGCTTGCCAGCGGCAAAGCTCAGCCTGAAGTGCAGGATGAAGCGCTGGTTTCTTACGCTGAGAAGTTGAGTAAAGAAGAGGCGCGTCTTGATTGGTCACTTTCTGCTGCACAGCTTGAGCGCTGCATTCGTGCCTTCAATCCCTGGCCGGTGAGTTTCTTCCTGATCGAGGATCAACCCGTCAAAGTGTGGCAGGCTAGCGTTCTACCTCATCAGAACAAACAGCCGGGCGAAATCATCCATGCTGATAAAAATGGCATTCAGATTGCCACCGCTGACGGCGTACTCAATCTACTTTCGCTGCAGCCTGCGGGTAAGAAAGCCATGTCCGCGCAAGATCTGCTGAATTCGCGTCGTGAATGGTTTGCCACTGGCACCCTTCTGGCCTGATCTCCAGCCCGGTTTAACCGGGTTTTTTGTTTGATGAATGAATATGAAAAAAACAACTAACCTGCGTAGTCTCGCCGCGCAACTGATTGAACGCGTGGTAGATAAAGGCGAATCGCTCAGTGCCATTCTGCCTGGCGCGCAAAAAACATTGGCTGATAAAGATGGCGCGCTGTTGCAGGAACTCTGCTTTGGCGTAATGCGCACTCTGCCGCAGTTGGAAGCGCTGATTGGCAAACTGATGGAGCGCACGTTAACGGGAAAGCAGCGCGTACTGCATTACCTGATTATGGTTGGGTTGTATCAGTTGCTGTATACGCGTGTGCCAGCGCATGCCGCACTGGCCGAAACGGTTGCCGGTGCAGAAGTCCTGAAGCGTACGGCGCTGAAGGGATTGATTAACGGTGTACTGCGTCAGTTCCAGCGTCAGCAAGAGGAACTGGTTGCTGCAGTGGATCAAGGCCCACAGCGCTACTGGCATCCCGGTTGGTTGCTTAAGCGTTTGCAGACCGCCTGGCCAGATCAATGGCAGCAGATCGTTGACGCCAATAATCAGCGACCGCCGATGTGGTTGCGCGTCAATCGCCAACACCATAGCCGTGATGCGTGGCTGAACCTGTTGCAGGCTGAAGATAAAGCAGCTTTCCCTGCCGATGCGCCGGATGCTCTGCGTCTTGAATCCCCTGCTCCTGTCAGTCAGTTACCGGGCTTCGATCAAGGATGGGTGACAGTACAAGATTTGTCTGCACAGCGCTGTGCTCTGCTGCTTGAGCCACAAAATAATGAAGCCATTCTCGATCTCTGCGCAGCGCCTGGCGGCAAGACCACGCATATTCTGGAAATAGCCCCTCAGGCAAACGTGCTGGCCGTGGATATTGATCAACAACGTTTGACCCGCGTGCATGAAAATCTGCAGCGCCTGGGTATGCAAGCTGAAGTGCGTCAGGGCGATGGCCGGACACCTGCAGAGTGGTGCGGCGACCAGCAATTTGACCGTATTCTGCTGGATGCACCTTGTTCTGCAACCGGAGTGATTCGACGTCACCCTGATATCAAATGGTTGCGGCGTGATCGTGATATCCCAGAACTGGCTGCACTGCAGCGCGAAATCCTCAATGCAGTTTGGCCACGTTTGAAATCCGGCGGCACGATGATTTACGCGACCTGCTCCATCCTGCCCGAAGAAAACCATCAGCAGATCGCGGCCTTTTTGGCTGAGCACGATGATGCCGCCGCTGAGCAGCTGCCCGAAGGCCAAATCAACGGATGGCAAGTCTTCCCGAGCGTTGATGGCGGTGACGGATTCTTTTACGCTAAGTTGATAAAGAAATAGTGCGGCGCATTCTGACAAGAGCGATTCAACGATGAAAATTATTATCCTCGGCGCCGGGCAGGTTGGCGGCACACTTGCTGAAAACCTGGTGGGCGAAAATAACGACATCACTGTTGTTGATACGGATGCCACCCGTCTGCGCGCGTTGCAGGACAAATTTGACCTGCGCGTGGTGCACGGCCATGGTTCCCATCCACGTATATTGCGTGAAGCCGGTGCTGAAGATGCCGATATGCTGGTTGCTGTCACCAGTTCCGACGAAACCAACATGATTGCCTGTCAGATTGCCTATTCGCTTTTCAATACGCCAAACCGAATTGCCCGTATTCGCGCGGCGGAATATTTGCGCGATGCCGAAAAGCTGTTTGTACCGGAAGCCGTACCTATCGATCATTTGATTTCACCGGAACAGTTGGTTATCGACAACATCTATCGCCTGATTCAGTATCCTGGCGCATTGCAGGTAGTTAACTTTGCCGAAGGGAAAGTGAGCCTTGCAGTAGTTAAAGCCTATTACGGTGGGCCACTGGTAGGTAACCCGTTGTCCATTTTGCGTGAACATATGCCGCATATTGATACACGCGTAGCGGCTATTTTCCGTCAGGACCGCCCTATTCGCCCTCAGGGTTCCACGATTGTCGAAGCGGGTGATGAAGTCTTCTTTATTGCCGCGAGCCAGCATATACGCGCGGTAATGAGCGAAATGCAGCGCCTTGAGAAACCCTACAAGCGCATTATGCTGGTCGGCGGCGGCAACATCGGTTTTGGTTTGGCCCAGCAGTTGGAAAAACAGTACAGCGTGAAGTTGATTGAACGTAATCAACAACGCGCAGCAGAACTGGCTGAGCGTCTGCACGACACCGTGGTGTTTTATGGTGATGCTTCAGATCAGGAGTTGCTCGCCGAAGAACATGTTGATCAGGTGGATCTTTTCATCGCCGTCACCAATGACGACGAAGCCAACATTATGTCGGCCATGCTCGCAAAGAAGATGGGAGCGAAAAAGGTCATGGTTTTGATCCAGCGTCGTGCTTATGTCGATCTGGTTCAGGGTAGCGTGATCGATATTGCCATCTCTCCGCAGCAGGCCACCATTTCCGCCCTGCTTGGTCACGTGCGCAAGGCAGATATTGTTGGCGTCTCCTCACTGCGACGTGGCATTGCCGAAGCCATTGAAGCTATTGCGCACGGTGAAGAGACCACTTCCCGCGTAGTGGGTCGTTTAATTGAAGATATCAAACTACCGCCGGGTACGATTATTGGCGCTGTCGTACGTGGCGATGAAGTGATCATTGCTAACGACAACGTACGTATTGAACAGGGCGATCATGTCATTATGTTCCTGACAGATAAGAAGTTTGTCCCAGATGTTGAACGTCTCTTCCAGCCAAGTCCTTTCTTCCTCTAAATCGCCGCGGGCGTTTGCCCGCCGTGATAATTTTGCTTAATCCGCTGTTATCATGGCAATTGCACAAAGGTTTGTTAGACTTTAGCCATTGGCCAAGGCAAGGAGATAACAATGAGTTTATTCAAAGAGTTTCGTGATTTTGCAATGCGTGGGAACGTGGTGGATTTGGCAGTCGGTGTGATTATCGGTGCCGCTTTCGGCAAGATTGTTTCATCACTGGTCGCGAATATCATCATGCCACCACTGGGATTACTGATTGGCGGAGTCGATTTTAAACAGTTTAAGTGGGTCCTAAAACCGGCCGAGGGTGATGTACCTGCTGTCGTAATGGAATACGGTAACTTTATTCAAACCATTTTTGATTTTGTCATCGTCGCCTTTGCCATCTTTATGGCCATCAAACTGATGAACAAGCTGTATCAGAAGAAAGAAGTTGAAAAACCAGCGCCAAAACCAACCAACGAAGAAGTGTTGCTCACTGAAATTCGCGATCTGTTGAAACAGCAGAACAGCGATAAACTGTGATAAAAAAGCCGCCAAGTCCAGGCGGCTTTTTTGTCTGTAAAGCAGAAGGCCAGTGATAAACTTTTCTGCTTATCACTGGCCTCCCAGTTTCTACCCTTCGCATGTTTATCTTTACGTCGGTAGCTGCCTTTCCCTTTCTGATTCTGTTCAACTCGCTGACGAAACAGCGGATCATGTAACAGTGCCTCCAAAGCGTTATCGTTAATCTTGCCTTTGCGATGCTGATAGCGACTCATAGTGTCCTCCGGTTAATAATGGCGCAACTATAGGCTTTCCTGCGTGAAATTCAATCCTTGCTACAACAAATTTCCACCTGCGGCTCTTCACCTTTTTCCAGCGCTTCAAGAATAGAACAGCAGGCGCTGCTATGTAGATCCCCGCAACAGGTCGCGGCTAAACGTTCTAATGAGCGCTGAATGGTTTGCAACTCGGCAATCATGCCATTCACTTCATCCAGACGCCTGGCCACGATCGCTTTGGACTCCTGGCAGGTATGGTGCTCGGGATCGATACGGATCGATAATAAACCGCGGATCGAATCCAGGCTGAAACCGAGCTGACGCCCATAGCGGATAAAGCGTAAGCGCTGAAGATCATCATCGTTATAGAGACGGAATCCGCCTTCAGTGCGAATCTCATGATCCATCATTTGCTGCTTTTCATAAAAACGTATGGTGTCAGGTGTAACGTCAGCAAGTTTAGCCAACTGGCCAATTTTATACATGTTACTTCTCCTGCAGCAGACGGTGCCGAATGGCACCGCCATATTCACCACGTAAAAAATCTGTGCTCATTCCGGCCTGCTGTAACTTCATCTCCAGCAGAGTTAATCTTTTTTTGAGTTCACTGGCTTGATGATCGTCAGGATCCAAATGCTGTAAAAGATCGTTGAGTTGCGCAGCTTCGCGGCGCATTTCAAGTTCAGGGGGTAAAAAACCTGAGTTTTTCAGTAATCGATATGCCGTACGTAACTCAGGCGGCACGCCACTTTCGTCTTCGAGCTGTAAAGGTGCACCTTCACCCGGTAGATTACTCAGTTCACCTTTTTCCTGCGCGGCGCGTATCTGCTGTTCTACCAGCTGGTCAATTAACCACATAATGAACCTCTACGACTTACAACAGCGTTCAGCATAGCGAAAGATGGGGGGATGGGGAATTGGAGGCAATAAAAAACCCGCCGAAGCGGGTTTTCTACGTTACTGCAAATTACTCTGCAGCAGCTTCTGCTTGAGCTTCTGGACGATCAACCAGCTCGATGTAAGCCATCGGAGCGTTGTCACCAGCACGGAAGCCACACTTCAGAATACGAGTGTAACCACCGGCACGGCTCGCGAAACGCGGGCCCAGCTCGTTAAACAGTTTTGCCACGATCTCGTTATCACGAGTGCGGGCGAATGCCAGACGACGATTAGCTACGCTGTCGGTCTTGGCAAGAGTAATCAGCGGCTCAACTACGCGACGCAGTTCTTTGGCTTTCGGCAGAGTCGTTTTGATGATCTCGTGACGAACCAGAGAACCGGCCATGTTGCGGAACATAGCCTGACGATGGCTGCTGTTGCGGTTCAGTTGACGACCACTCTTACGATGGCGCATGACCTTATCCTTCTCAGTGAAACCTTAACCTGTGATCTGATTATTCATCAGCAATGCTTGCTGGTGGCCAGTTTTCCAGGCGCATGCCCAGAGACAAACCACGTGAAGCGAGCACATCTTTAATCTCAGTAAGAGATTTTTTACCAAGGTTAGGCGTTTTAAGCAGCTCAACCTCGGTACGCTGTACCAGATCACCGATGTAGTGGATAGCTTCTGCCTTGAGGCAGTTAGCAGAGCGGACAGTCAATTCCAGATCGTCAACAGGGCGCAGCAGGATCGGATCGAATTCTGGTTTCTCTTCTTTCACTTCCGGCTGACGTACATCACGTAAGTCAACGAAAGCTTCCAGTTGTTCTGCCAGGATGGTAGCCGCACGACGAATCGCCTCTTCAGGATCGATTGTGCCGTTGGTTTCCATTTCGATGACCAGCTTGTCCAGGTCGGTGCGCTGTTCTACACGCGCTGCTTCAACATTGTAGGCGATACGGTCTACAGGGCTGTAGCAAGCGTCAACCAACAGACGGCCGATTGGGCGCTCATCTTCTTCCGAATGAATTCGGGCAGAAGCCGGCACATAACCACGACCACGCTGAACTTTGATACGCATGCTAATAGATGCGTTTTCATCGGTCAGATGGCAGATCACATGCTGTGGCTTGACGATTTCGACATCACCGTCGTGGGTGATATCGGCTGCAGTCACAGGGCCAATGCCAGATTTATTCAAAGTAAGGATGACTTCATCTTTACCCTGAACTCTTACCGCCAGCCCTTTCAGATTGAGCAGGATTTCCAGGATATCTTCCTGTACGCCCTCTTTGGTGGAGTACTCGTGGAGCACGCCATCGATCTCAACCTCGGTCACCGCGCAACCCGGCATGGAAGAAAGCAGAATACGGCGCAGTGCGTTGCCAAGAGTATGGCCAAAGCCACGCTCTAACGGCTCAAGGGTCACCTTGGCGTGCGTCGAACTCACTTGCTCGATATCTACCAGGCGCGGTTTTAGAAACTCTGTCACAGAACCCTGCATTGTGTCCTCTCTTTGGTACTAAGCTTTACTTAGAGTAAAGCTCGACGATCAGGTGTTCGTTAATGTCCGCAGACAGATCAGTACGTTCAGGAATACGCTTGAACACACCTTCCATCTTAGTCGCATCAACTTCCAGCCAGGTTGGCTTTTCACGCTGCTCAGCCAGCTCCAGAGCGGCCTTCACGCGAGATTGCTGTTTGGCTTTCTCACGGATGCTAACGACATCATTCGGAGATACCTGATAAGAAGCGATGTTAACAACGCGACCGTTCACCAGGATAGATTTATGGCTAACCAGCTGACGTGCTTCTGCACGAGTGGCACCAAAGCCCATACGGTAAACAACGTTATCCAGACGACCTTCCAGCAGAGCCAACAGGTTTTCACCGGTGTTGCCTTTCAGACGTGCTGCTTCTTTGTAGTAGTTACGGAACTGACGCTCAAGCACGCCGTACATACGACGAACTTTCTGCTTCTCACGTAACTGACCGCCGTAGTCAGACAGACGCGGTTTACGCGCACCGTGCTGGCCAGGTGGTTGTTCAATTTTGCACTTGGTATCGATCGCGCGAACGCCAGACTTAAGGAATAAGTCGGTGCCCTCACGACGGCTCAGCTTGAGCTTAGGACCCAAATATCTTGCCATTTTCTTTCTCCAACTAACCTAAAAACGGGCGTTAAACGCGACGTTTTTTCGGCGGACGACAACCGTTGTGAGGGATTGGAGTCACATCAGTAATATTAGTGATGCGGAAACCAGCAGCGTTCAGAGCACGAATTGTTGATTCGCGACCTGGACCTGGACCCTTAACCATAACTTCCAGATTCTTAATACCGTAATCTTTCACTGCTTCTGCACAGCGCTCTGCAGCTACCTGAGCAGCAAACGGAGTAGATTTACGTGAACCGCGGAAACCGGAACCACCGGCGGTTGCCCAACCCAGTGCGTTACCCTGACGATCAGTGATGGTAACGATGGTGTTGTTAAAAGATGCATGGACATGAGCCACGCCATCTGAGACTTGCTTTCTTACACGCTTGCGTGCACGAACTGGTGCCTTTGCCATTATTTACTCACCCCGATTATTTCTTGATCGGTTTACGCGGACCCTTACGGGTACGTGCATTGGTCTTAGTACGCTGACCGCGAACTGGCAGACCACGACGATGGCGTAAACCACGATAGCAACCAAGGTCCATCAGACGCTTGATGCTCAGGGTGATTTCACGGCGCAGATCACCTTCAACAACGAATTTACCAACTGCTTCACGCAGCTGTTCAATTTGTTCTTCAGACAGCTCTCTGATCTTAACATTTTCAGCGATACCCGTTGAAGCGCAGATGGCTTTAGAACGGGTCTTGCCGATACCGAAGATCGAAGTTAATGCGATTACGGTATGTTTTTGATCAGGAATGTTAATGCCTGCTATACGGGCCACTATGCACTCCTATAATTAAATAAATGCGTCCCATGCTGAAAAGCCCGTTTTCAGGATACTCAAATGGTAACGCATCGACATACAAAAGATTGGCTGGCTAATCTAGCCAGCTCAACCCGACTTTGCAAGAAAAATATGTGACAATATCAGCCTTGGCGCTGTTTATGCTTTGGCTCGGCGCTGCAAATCACACGTACGACACCGTCGCGGCGGATGATTTTGCAGTTACGACATAATTTCTTGACGGAAGCACGAACTTTCATTTTTACTCTCCGTAACTTCTCAAGCGCCTGAATTAACGGCCGTAGCCTTTCAGGTTTGCTTTCTTCAATGCAGACTCATACTGACTCGACATCATCAGAGTTTGCACTTGAGCCATAAAGTCCATGATGACAACCACTACGATAAGCAGCGATGTGCCGCCAAAGTAGAAGGGAACCTTCATGGCATCACGCATGAACTCCGGGATCAGGCAGATAAAGGTAATGTACAGTGCGCCGATTAAGGTCAAACGTGTCATTACTTTATCGATATACTTCGCCGTTTGCTCTCCCGGACGAATTCCCGGTACGAATGCTCCAGACTTCTTCAAGTTATCAGCTGTTTCACGTGGGTTGAAAACCAACGCCGTGTAGAAGAAACAGAAGAAGATGATTGCAGTCGCATAGAGTAGCACATAAAGCGGCTGTCCTGGTTGCAAATACAGCGAAATTGTTGTCAGCCAGTTCCAACCGGTTCCGCCCCCGAACCATGACGCGATGGTTGCTGGGAACAGAATAATGCTGGAAGCAAAGATAGCCGGAATTACACCCGCCATATTCACTTTCAACGGTAAATGTGTGCTCTGTGCAGCATATACACGACGACCTTGCTGACGTTTAGCGTAGTTGACCACAATGCGGCGCTGGCCACGCTCAACGAAAATAACAAAGAACGTCACTGCAAATACAAGAACTGCAACCAACAGCAACAGGAGGAAGTGCAGGTCACCTTGCCGCGCTTGCTCGATGGTATGGCCAATGGCCGGCGGGAGACCCGCAACAATACCTGCGAAGATAATGATCGAGATACCGTTACCGATACCTCGTTCAGTAATCTGTTCGCCCAGCCACATCAGGAACATTGTCCCGGTAACCAGACTTACAACAGCGGTAAAGTAGAATGCGAAACCTGGATTCATTACCAGGCCTTGCATTCCAGGCATATTCGGCAGACCGGTAGCAATACCGATCGACTGGAATACAGCCAGAACCAGGGTGCCATAGCGAGTGTACTGGCTAATCTTACGACGACCAGCTTCACCCTCTTTCTTAATCTCGGCCAACGCGGGATGAACCACCGTCAGCAACTGGATAATAATAGAGGCCGAAATATACGGCATAATACCCAGTGCGAAGATTGAGGCACGACTGAGAGCACCACCAGAGAACATGTTGAACATTTCAATGATGGTGCCACGCTGTTGCTCAAGCAGTTTGGCAAGTACAGTGGCATCGATACCAGGGATTGGAATAAAAGAGCCAATACGGAAGACAATCAGTGCACCGATAACAAACAAAAGTCTGCGCTTCAGTTCACCAAAGCCACCTTTGGCACTTTGAAAATCTAATCCCGGTTGCTTTGCCATCTGCTACTTATTCCTCGATTTTACCGCCAGCAGCTTCGATTGCAGCACGCGCACCTTTAGTGACACGCAGACCACGAATCGTTACCGGTGCAGAAACTTCACCAGACAGAATCACTTTCGCGAACTCGATCTGAACACCGATGATGTTGGCTGCTTTCAGAGTATTCAGGTCAACAATACCGCCTTCAACTTTCGCCAGGTCAGACAGACGAACTTCTGCAGTGACCATTGCTTTGCGAGAGGTGAAACCGAATTTCGGCAGACGACGATACAGAGGCATCTGACCACCCTCGAAACCGCGACGTACGCCACCGCCAGAACGAGAGTTCTGACCTTTGTGACCACGACCACCGGTTTTACCGAGGCCAGAACCGATACCACGACCCAGACGCTTAGAAGCGTGTTTAGACCCTTCGGCCGGAGACAGAGTGTTTAAGCGCATCTCTTACTCCTCCACTTTCAGCATGTAGGAAATCGCGTTAACCATACCGCGCACTGCTGGCGTGTCTTCACGCTCAACGGTATGACCAATACGACGCAGACCCAAGCCAACCAGAGTGGCTTTGTGCTTAGGCAGGCGGCCGATTGAACTGCGGGTTTGTGTAATTTTAATAGTCTTAGCCATCGTGATTACCCCAGAATTTCTTCAACGGATTTACCACGCTTGGCAGCGACCATTTCTGGAGAATTCATATTGCCCAGGCCATCGATAGTTGCACGAACCACGTTAATCGGGTTAGTAGAACCATACGCTTTAGCCAGAACGTTATGCACTCCAGCAACTTCTAAAACAGCGCGCATTGCACCGCCGGCGATGATACCGGTACCTTCAGAAGCTGGCTGCATGAACACACGAGAACCCGTGTGAGCACCTTTAACAGGGTGCTGCAGGGTGCCGTGAGTCAGCGCGACGTTAATCATGTTGCGACGGGCTTTTTCCATCGCTTTCTGGATCGCTGCTGGAACTTCACGCGCTTTACCGTAACCAAAACCAACGCGGCCGTTACCATCACCCACTACAGTCAGTGCGGTGAAGGAGAAAATACGACCACCTTTTACAGTTTTAGATACACGGTTTACCGCGATCAGTTTTTCCTGCAGTTCGCCAGCTTGTTTCTCGATGTTTGACATCTTAGACCTCTACCTTAGAACTGAAGGCCAGCTTCACGGGCAGCATCTGCCAGTGCCTGGACACGACCATGATATTGGAACCCGGAACGGTCGAAAGAAACATTAGTAATGCCTTTCTCGACAGCGCGCTCAGCCAGAGCTTTACCTACAGCTGCAGCAGCGTCTTTGTTACCGGTGTACTTCAGTTGTTCGGCAATAGCTTTTTCTACAGTAGAAGCAGCAACCAGAACTTCGGAACCGTTCGGGGCGATCACCTGTGCGTAAATATGACGCGGGGTACGATGTACCACCAGGCGAGTAGCACCCAGCTCTTTGAGCTTGCGACGTGCACGGGTCGCACGACGGATACGAGCAGATTTCTTATCCATAGTGTTACCTTACTTCTTCTTAGCCTCTTTGGTACGCACGACTTCGTCGGCGTAACGAACACCCTTGCCTTTGTAAGGCTCAGGACGACGGTAGGCGCGCAGATCCGCTGCAACCTGACCAATCAGCTGTTTATCAGCGCCTTTCAGCACGATTTCAGTCTGAGTTGGACATTCAGCAGTGATGCCGGCCGGCAGTGCATGGTCAACAGGGTGAGAGAAGCCCAGGGCCAAGCTCACAGAGTTGCCTTTAACAGCTGCACGATAACCAACACCAACCAGTTGCAGCTTCTTGGTGAAGCCTTCGGTAACACCGATAACCATGCCGTTCAGCAGCGCACGAGCAGTACCTGCCTGTGCCCAAGCGTCCGAGAAGCCTTCGCGTGGAGCGAAAGTCAGGGCGTTGTCTGCATGCTTAACTTCTACAGCACTGTTGATAGTACGAGTCAGCTCGCCGTTTTTGCCTTTGATCGAAACTTCCTGACCGTTGAGTTTTACCTCTACGCCCGCAGGAACAACGACAGGTGCTTTTGCAACACGAGACATTTTATCCTCCGATTACGCTACGTAGCAGATAATTTCGCCACCAAGACCAGCCTGGCGCGCTGCACGATCAGTCATGACACCTTTAGAGGTAGAGATTACAGCGATGCCCAGACCAGCCATTACTTTTGGCAGCTCATCTTTTTTCTTATAGATGCGCAGACCTGGACGGCTAACACGCTGAATGCTCTCTACCACAGCCTTGCCCTGGAAATACTTTAAAGTAACTTCCAGCTCAGACTTGATGTCGCCTTCGATTTTAAAATCTTCAATGTAGCCTTCTTCCTTCAGCACGTTGGCAATTGCCACTTTCAGCTTGGAGGAAGGCATAGAGACCGCAACTTTGTTCGCGGCCTGACCGTTACGGATACGGGTCAGCATATCCGCGATCGGATCTTGCATGCTCATCTGTGTTACTCCCGTGATTCAAATGGTGACAATTACCAGCTAGCCTTTTTCAGACCCGGGATTTCACCGCGCATTGCGGCTTCACGGACCTTGATACGGCTCAACCCAAACTTCCGCAGGAAACCGTGCGGACGACCTGTCTGACGGCAGCGGTTACGCTGACGGGAAGGGCTGGAATCACGCGGCAGACTCTGCAGCTTGAGAACGGCATCCCAACGATCTTCGTCGGATGCGTTCACATCAGAAATGATCGCTTTCAGTTCTGCGCGCTTAGCGAAGAACTTGTCTGCTAATTTCACACGCTTTACTTCGCGTGCTTTCATCGATTGCTTAGCCATTAAGTAACCCTACCTTACTTGCGGAACGGGAAGTCAAAGGCAGCCAGCAGAGCACGGCCTTCATCATCAGATTTCGCAGTAGTGGTAATGGTAATATCCAAACCACGAACGCGATCGACTTTGTCATAATCGATTTCTGGGAAGATGATCTGCTCACGAACGCCCATGCTGTAGTTACCGCGACCATCGAAAGACTTAGCAGACAAGCCGCGGAAGTCACGAATACGTGGTACAGCAATAGTGATCAGGCGCTCAAAGAACTCCCACATGCGCTCGCCGCGCAGAGTTACTTTACAGCCGATCGGATAGCCCTGACGGATTTTGAAGCCTGCAACTGATTTGCGTGCTTTGGTGATCAACGGTTTTTGACCGGAGATTGCTGCCAGGTCAGCTGCTGCGTTATCCAGCAGTTTCTTGTCAGCGATCGCTTCACCAACACCCATGTTCAGGGTGATCTTCTCGACCCGAGGGACTTGCATGACAGAATTGTAGCCGAACTCAGTCATGAGTTTCTGGACTACTTCGTCTTTGTAGTAATCATGCAGTTTCGCCATCGTACTACTCCAAATTACTTGATAGTTTCGCTATTAGACTTGAAGAAACGGACTTTTTTGCCTTCTTCGAATCTAAAGCCTACACGGTCAGCCTTGCCGGTTGCCGCATTGAAGATTGCAACGTTAGAAACCTGAATAGCAGCTTCTTTTTCAACGATGCCGCCTGGTTGGTTCAGAGCCGGAACCGGCTTCTGGTGTTTCTTAACCAGGTTGATACCTTCAACGATGACCTTACCAGAAGTCAGGACATTCTTTACTTTACCGCGTTTACCTTTGTCTTTACCGGTAATCACGATAACTTCGTCGTTACGACGGATTTTCGCTGCCATTGCTCGCTCCTTAGAGTACTTCTGGTGCCAGAGAGATAATTTTCATGAACTTTTCAGTACGAAGTTCACGAGTTACCGGCCCAAAAATACGCGTACCGATAGGCTGCTCGCTGTTATTGTTTAAAATAACGCATGCATTACCATCGAAGCGAATGACAGAACCGTCCGGGCGACGAACACCCTTCCTGGTGCGCACCACTACCGCCTTCAGGACATCACCTTTCTTAACTTTACCGCGAGGAATTGCTTCCTTGATGGTAACTTTAATGATGTCGCCGACGCCTGCGTAGCGACGGTGCGAGCCACCCAGAACCTTGATACACATTACGCGACGTGCACCGGAGTTGTCGGCGACGTTCAGCATAGTCTGTTCTTGGATCATTTTAGTGCTCCGCTAATGTCAACTACTACTTCGGGACCCAAACCTCAGGTCGTTAAAAAGCCCCATAATTGAGGGCGCGGCATTATAACACCGGTTCTCGCAGATGGGTAGAAAAAATGAACGGCTCAGACGAGCCGTTCATTTTATTTTTTAGAGGAAGCGGATTCTATTACAGAACCGCTTTCTCTACAACGCGAACCAGCGCCCAAGACTTAGTCTTAGACAGTGGACGGGTTTCGCGGATTTCTACCACGTCACCGATTCCACATTCGTTGTTCTCGTCATGGATGTGCAGCTTAGTCGTACGCTTGATGAACTTACCGTAGATCGGGTGTTTCACGACACGTTCGATAGCAACTACTGCAGATTTCTGCATTTTGTCACTAATTACACGACCCTGCAGAGTACGGATTTTATCGGTCATTACGCCGCCTTCTCAGTCAGTAAAGTCTTAACACGTGCAACATTACGACGCACTTGCTTCAGCAGATGGGTCTGCTGCAGCTGGCCGGATGCTGCCTGCATGCGCAGGTTGAATTGCTCACGCAGCAGGTTAAGAAGCTCAGCGTTCAGCTCTTCAACGCTTTTTTCACGCAGCTCATTTGCTTTCATTACATCACCGTCTTAGTAACAAAGGTGGTTTTGATAGGCAGTTTTGCTGCTGCCAGCTTGAATGCTTCACGGGCAAGCTCTTCCGGAACACCGTCCATTTCATACAGGACTTTACCCGGTTGGATCAGGGCAACCCAATACTCCACGTTACCCTTACCTTTACCCATACGCACTTCAAGCGGCTTCTCGGTGATCGGTTTGTCCGGGAATACACGGATCCAGATCTTACCTTGACGCTTAACTGCACGGGTCATAGCACGACGTGCTGCTTCGATCTGACGAGCAGTCAGACGACCACGGCCAACAGCTTTCAGACCGAAAGTACCGAAGCTGACATCCGTACCCTGCGCCAGACCACGGTTGCGGCCTTTGTGCACTTTACGGAATTTCGTACGCTTTGGTTGTAACATCAGCGACTCTCCTTACTTACGGCCTTTACGCTGCTGCTTTTTAGGTTGAGCAGCCGGTTCCGGTTGTTCAACAGCAGCCATACCACCCAGGATCTCACCTTTGAAGATCCATACCTTAACGCCGATTACACCATAAGTGGTGTGCGCTTCAGAGGTGTTGTAGTCAATGTCTGCACGCAGAGTGTGCAGTGGCACGCGACCTTCACGGTACCATTCGGTACGTGCGATCTCGGCTCCGCCCAAACGGCCGCTAACTTCAACTTTAATACCCTTCGCGCCCAGACGCATTGCGTTCTGAACAGCACGCTTCATCGCACGACGGAACATCACACGACGCTCCAGCTGTGAAGTGATGCTATCAGCAACCAATTTAGCGTCCAGTTCCGGTTTACGGACTTCGGCGATATTGATCTGTGCAGGAACGCCAGCGATTTTCGCTACGACCGTGCGCAGTTTTTCTACGTCTTCACCTTTCTTACCGATAACGATACCCGGGCGAGCGGTGTGAATGGTCACACGGATGCTCTTAGCCGGACGCTCGATAACGATACGAGATACAGACGCTTTAGCCAGTTCCTTAGTCAGGAACTGACGTACTTTAAAATCGCTGTCCAGGTTGTCAGCGAATTCTTTGGTGTTCGCAAACCAGGTAGAGTTCCATGGTTTTACAATACCCAGGCGAATACCATTAGGATGTACTTTCTGACCCATTGCTAGTCTCCAGAGTCTCAGCGATCGGACACAACCACAGTAATGTGGCTGGTGCGCTTCAGGATGCGATCTGCACGACCTTTCGCACGCGGCATAATGCGCTTCATGCTTGGGCCTTCGTCTACGAAGATTTTCGCGACTTTCAGATCGTCGATATCAGCGCCATCGTTGTGTTCGGCGTTCGCAATGGCAGATTCCAGGACTTTCTTAACCAACACAGCAGCTTTCTTGTTGGTGTAGGTCAGAATATCCAGAGCCTGCGACACTTTCTTACCGCGAATCAGGTCAGCAACAAGGCGGACCTTCTGAGCAGAAGAACGAGCATGGCGATGTTGAGCAATAGTTTCCATCTCTTCCTCCTACTTATTTCTTCTTGGCTTTCTTATCTGCAGCATGGCCGCGATAAGTACGTGTCGGTGCAAATTCACCCAGTTTGTGGCCGACCATTTCGTCGGATACAAAGACAGGAACGTGCTGACGACCATTATGGACAGCGATGGTCAAACCGATCATGTTAGGGAAGATCGTTGAACGACGGGACCAAGTGCGCAGGGGCTTCTTGTCACCGCTTTCCACCGCTTTCTCTACCTTCTTCAGCAAGTGCAGGTCAATAAAAGGACCTTTCTTGAGAGAACGTGGCATGGCTTATCCTCTAAAATTATTTGCTACGGCGACGTACGATAAATTTATCAGTACGCTTGTTGCTACGGGTCTTCTTACCTTTGGTCTGAACGCCCCACGGAGTTACCGGGTGCTTACCAAAGTTACGACCTTCACCACCACCGTGCGGGTGATCGACTGGGTTCATCGCAGTACCGCGAACGGTAGGACGAACACCACGCCAACGGGTTGCACCAGCTTTACCCAGAACGCGCAGCATGTGCTCAGCGTTACCGACTTCGCCCAGGGTTGCGCGGCAGTCGATTTCGACTTTACGCATTTCGCCTGAACGCAGACGCAGGGTTACGTAGGAACCATCACGCGCAACGATCTGCACGTAAGTACCAGCTGAGCGAGCAATCTGACCGCCTTTGCCTGGTTTCATTTCTACGTTGTGAACGGTAGAACCCACCGGGATGTTACGCATTGGCAGGGTGTTACCTGCTTTAATCGCAGCATCAACGCCAGATTGAACCTGATCACCAGCTTTCAGGCCTTTAGGGGCCAGGATGTAACGGCGCTCGCCATCTTTGTACAGAACCAGTGCGATGTTCGCAGAACGGTTCGGATCGTACTCAAGACGCTCAACAACTGCTGGGATACCATCTTTGTTGCGTTTGAAGTCAACAATACGGTAAGCCTGCTTGTGACCACCACCGATATGACGGGTAGTGATACGACCATTGTTGTTACGACCACCGGATTTGCTGTTTTTTTCTAACAGCGGAGCAAAAGGTTTGCCCTTGTGCAGCTCTGGGTTCACCACTTTAACTACGTGACGACGACCCGGAGATGTCGGTTTACATTTAACAACTGCCATTGTCTTTCTCCTCCGACTTACTCAGCGCCGCCGACGAAGTCCAGATTCTGGCCTTCCTTCAGGGTGACGTAAGCTTTTTTCCAGTCGCTACGACGACCGATACGCTGTCCGTGACGCTTAACTTTACCCTTAACAACCAGGGTGTTTACGTCTTTAACTTCAACTTCGAACAGCTTCTCAACAGCAGCAACGATCTCTGCTTTGGTCGCGTCTTTAGCAACTTTGAGAACGATGGTATTGCTTTTTTCCATCGCAGTAGATGCTTTTTCAGATACGTGCGGTGCACGTACGACTTTCAGCAGACGTTCTTCACGGATCATGCCAGCATCTCCTCAACTTGCTTAACTGCTTCCGCAGTCATAACGACTTTGTCGAAGGCGATCAGGCTAACTGGGTCGATACCTGCTGCATCACGCACGTCAACCTTGTACAGGTTACGCGCAGCCAGGAACAGATTCTCATCCAGTTCACCGGTGATGATCAGCACGTCTTCCAGCGCCATGTCTTTCAGTTTCTGTGCCAGCAGCTTAGTTTTAGGCGCTTCTACAGAGAACGTCTCGACAACGATCAGACGGTCCTGACGTACCAGTTCGGACAGGATGCTTTTCAGCGCGCCGCGGTACATCTTCTTGTTAACTTTTTGACTGTGGTCCTGTGGACGCGCAGCGAAGGTCACGCCACCTGAACGCCAGATCGGGCTCTTTACAGAACCTGAACGCGCACGGCCGGTACCTTTCTGGCGCCAAGGCTTTTTGCCTGAACCAGTTACTTCAGCACGAGTTTTCTGCGCACGAGTACCCTGACGAGCACCAGCGGCATAAGCAACAACAACCTGGTGAACCAGCGCTTCGTTGAAATCACGACCGAAGGTAGTTTCGGAAACAGTCAGCGCGCTCTGCGCGTCTTTCAGTACTAATTCCATTGCTATCCCCTTACGCCTTCACAGCTGGTTTAACAATCAGGTCGCTGCCGGTTGCACCCGGGACAGCACCTTTGACCAGCAGCAGGTTGCGCTCAGCGTCAACACGTACCACTTCCAGGCTCTGAACGGTTACGCGCTCGTTACCCAGTTGACCAGCCATTTTCTTGCCTTTGAACACTTTGCCCGGAGTCTGGTTCTGACCGATAGAACCCGGAACGCGGTGAGACAAGGAGTTACCGTGTGTAGCGTCCTGGGTACGGAAGTTCCAGCGCTTAACGGTACCTGCGAAACCTTTACCTTTAGAGGTACCGGTAACGTCTACTTTTTTAACGTCAGCGAAAATTTCAACACTGATGCTCTGGCCTACTGAGTACTCTTCACCTTCGGTGCGGAATTCCCACAGACCACGGCCAGCTTCAACGCCAGCTTTAGCAAAATGACCTGCTTCCGGCTTGCTCACACGGTTTGCTTTTTTAGCACCGGTGGTCACCTGGATAGCCTGGTAACCGTCGTTTTCCAGGCCTTTGACCTGAGTAACGCGGTTTGCTTCAACTTCGATTACGGTTACTGGGATTGAAACGCCATCTTCAGTGAAGATGCGAGTCATGCCCACTTTTTTACCGACTAAACCAATCATTGTATCAACCTCTCAATCGCTCGATGACCTGATTAACCCAGGCTGATCTGCACGTCAACACCGGCAGCCAGATCCAGACGCATCAGTGCATCAACGGTTTTTTCAGTTGGCTCAACGATGTCTACCAGACGCTTGTGAGTACGGATCTCGTACTGATCGCGCGCGTCTTTGTTAACGTGCGGAGAGATCAGAACGGTGAAACGCTCTTTGCGAGTTGGCAGCGGGATCGGACCACGTACCTGCGCACCAGTGCGCTTGGCAGTCTCAACGATTTCCGCGGTTGATTGATCGATCAGGCGATGATCAAACGCTTTAAGACGGATACGGATTCTTTGGTTCGACATGAGACCAAGGCTCCAAACATTTTATAAACGAAAAGAATTACTACCCACACCCATTACGATTGATGGAGGAGTGTAATCGTTCAGCATATAACTCCCCAATCGGGAGTATTGTCAGGTGATACATAGCTTGCTATCACCTGCGATTCTGCTCGAATCGCGCCATACCAATATCGGCAGGCCCGCGCATTATACGCAAATCAGTTCAGGAAGCAACCCGTGATGCGTTTTTAACCACATCAATTGCGGACTAAATACGAAAAAGCCTGTATGGGGCTCGATATTTCCCCCTACAGGCTCTGTGACATTGCTACAACGAAAGGGTTTTAGTCTGTGCTTTCTTCTTTTAATTGCGCCTGCAGGTAATTCTGCAAACCGAGTTTTTGAATCAGGTCGAGTTCTGTTTCCAGCCAGTCAATGTGATGCTCTTCCTCACCCAGAATCTCAATCATCATGTCGCGGCTGACGTAATCATGCACCTTGTCGGCATAGGCAATCGCTTCACGTAAATCCTTCGCCCCTTCTAACTCCAGCGTCAGATCGGATTGCAACATTTCCGGGACATCTTCACCAATACGCAACCGGCCGAGATCCTGCAAATTTGGAATCCCTTCAAGGAAAAGAATGCGCTCGATGTATTTGTCCGCATGCTTCATTTCATCGATGGATTCGTGATACTCGACATCGTTGAGGCGAATAAGCCCCCAGTTTTTGAACATACGTGCATGAAGAAAGTACTGATTAATCGCAACCAGTTCATTCCCCAGCAGTTTATTGAGATGAGTTATGATTTTACTGTCGCCCTTCATTTTGCTTCCTCCGCTTCCAGGTAAATAGATCGTAGATGCGGATAAAAAGAAGTCAAAAAAACAGGACTGTTTTTGTGGTTATTGCCAGAGGCTGTCGAGTCGACCTAAGCGATTTCTTTGTACAGCGGTACCTTCTGCAGCTCATCATCCATAATCTCGCGCGCAAAACGGATGCACTTACCACACTGTTTTCCGATAGGAACCAGTTGTCGAAGATGTTGGATCGATTTGGGTTGATAGCGACGCACAACTTCGCGGAGGGTTTTGTCACTCACGGCATTACACAGACAGACGTACATTTACTGCGGACTCCAGTACAAATTCTGATCAAAGTGTAAATGAGAATGGTTTTTACTTCAAACGTAGCTTTTGTGTGGGATTGGCTTGAACGGTGAATTTCAGGCAAAAAAAAGAGCACCGAAGTGCTCTCTTTTCGTGCTGCGGTGGCTACCTAAGCAACCACCGACATTAACGCAATTAAGCGAGAACTTCAGCAACAACGCCCGCACCAACAGTACGGCCGCCTTCACGGATTGCGAAACGCAGACCCTGGTCCATCGCGATTGGGTGGATCAGCTCAACGGTCATTTTCACGTTGTCGCCTGGCATTACCATCTCAACGCCTTCTGGCAGCTCAACGTTACCAGTCACGTCAGTAGTACGGAAGTAGAACTGTGGACGGTAGCCTTTGAAGAACGGAGTATGACGGCCGCCTTCGTCTTTAGACAGTACGTATACTTCTGATACGAACTTGGTGTGTGGCTTGATGGTGCCTGGCTTAGCCAGTACCTGACCACGCTGGATGTCTTCACGCTTGATACCGCGCAGCAGAACACCACAGTTTTCACCCGCCTGACCCTGGTCCAGCAGCTTACGGAACATTTCAACGCCGGTACAGGTAGACTTAACAGTCGCCTTGATACCAACGATTTCAACTTCGTCGCCCACTTTAACGATACCGCGCTCAACACGACCGGTTACAACAGTACCACGGCCTGAGATTGAGAATACGTCTTCGATTGGCAGCAGGAACGGCAGGTCGATTGCACGTACTGGCTCTGGGATGTAGTTATCCAGGTGACCAGCCAGCTCAATGATCTTCTCTTCCCACTCAGCAACACCGTTCAGTGCCTGCAGAGCAGAACCGCGTACGATTGGAGTATCGTCGCCTGGGAAGTCGTAAGCTGACAGCAGATCGCGAACTTCCATCTCTACCAGTTCCAGCAGCTCTTCATCATCAACCATGTCGCACTTGTTCAGGAACACGATGATGTAAGGAACGCCAACCTGACGACCCAGCAGGATGTGCTCACGGGTCTGTGGCATTGGGCCATCAGTCGCAGCAACAACCAGGATCGCGCCGTCCATCTGCGCAGCACCGGTGATCATGTTTTTCACATAGTCGGCGTGGCCTGGGCAGTCAACGTGCGCGTAGTGGCGAGTCGGGGTTTCATATTCAACGTGTGAAGTGTTGATGGTGATACCACGTGCTTTCTCTTCTGGTGCGTTATCGATCTGATCGAACGCTTTAGCAGAGCCGCCGTAGGTTTTAGCCAGAACGGTGGTGATAGCTGCAGTCAGAGTGGTTTTACCATGGTCAACGTGACCGATGGTGCCAACGTTTACGTGCAGTTTGTTACGCTGAAATTGCTCTTTCGCCATGGCGATAATTCCTTACGTTGTGCCTTCATGAGTCATGAAGGCATCAGTTCACAATTTTTAAACCGTAGCTTATTTGCTACGAGCTTCAATAACGGCCTGAGCGACGTTGTTCGGCGCATCATCGTACTTCAGGAACTCCATGGAGTAAGAAGCACGGCCTTTGGTCAGAGAACGCAGCTGGGTTGCATATCCGAACATTTCAGACAGTGGAACTTCAGCATGGATCTGAACGCCAGTAGCGTTAGATTCCTGTCCTTTGAGCATACCACGACGACGGCTAAGGTCACCGATAACGTCACCGGTGTTCTCTTCCGGAGTCTCTACTTCAACCTTCATGATCGGCTCAAGCAGAACGGGCTGTGCTTTCTTAAAGCCATCTTTGAAGGCTAAAGAAGCGGCCAGTTTAAACGCCAGCTCAGAGGAGTCAACGTCATGGTAAGAACCGAAGTGCAGACGAACACCCAGATCTACTACCGGGTAACCGGCCAGTGGACCAGACTTCAGCTGCTCCTGGATACCTTTATCAACCGCAGGGATGTATTCAGTTGGAATCACACCACCCTTGATGTCGTTGACGAATTCGTAACCTTTAGGGTTAGAACCCGGCTCCAGTGGGTACATGTCGATAACAACATGACCGTACTGACCACGACCACCAGACTGCTTAGCGTGTTTACCTTCAACATCGGTAACTTTAGAACGAATCGCTTCGCGATAAGCAACCTGTGGTTTACCGACGTTCGCTTCAACGTTGAACTCACGCTTCATACGGTCAACGATGATGTCGAGGTGCAGCTCACCCATACCCGCGATGATGGTCTGATTAGATTCTTCGTCAGTCCATACACGGAATGATGGGTCTTCTTTCGCCAGACGACCCAGAGCCAGACCCATTTTTTCCTGGTCAGCTTTGGTTTTCGGCTCAACGGCGATAGAGATTACCGGCTCTGGGAATTCCATGCGCTCAAGAATGATGACGTTTTCTGGATCACACAGGGTGTCACCAGTGGTCACATCTTTCAGGCCGATCGCTGCTGCGATGTCGCCCGCACGAACTTCTTTGATCTCTTCACGTTTGTTTGCGTGCATCTGAACGATACGGCCCAGACGCTCACGGTTTGACTTAACCGGGTTGAACACGGTGTCACCGGTGTTAACAACACCAGAGTAAACGCGGAAGAAGGTCAGGTTACCCACAAACGGGTCGGTTGCGATTTTGAACGCCAGAGCAGCAAACGGCTCGTTGTCGTCAGAATGACGCTCAGCCGGCGTGTCTTTACCGTCGTCCAGCATACCGTTGATCGCGGTAACGTCAGTCGGTGCTGGCAGGTATTCAACAACCGCATCCAGCATCGCCTGAACACCTTTGTTCTTAAATGCAGAACCACAGGTTACCAGGATGATTTCGTTTTTCAGCACGCGCTTACGCAGAGAAGTTTTGATCTCTTCTTCAGTCAGCTCTTCACCGCCGAAGAATTTCTCCATCAGCTCATCAGAACCTTCAGCAGCGGCTTCAACCAGGTTGGCACGCCACTCTTCAGCCAGTTCCTGCATATCAGCTGGGATATCTTCGTAAACGAAGGTAACGCCCTGATCTTCATCGTTCCAGTTGATGGCTTTCATTTTCACCAGGTCAACAACACCGGTGAATTTCTCTTCTGCGCCGATAGCCAGCTGAAGCGGAACCGGGTTTGCACCCAGGCGCGTTTTCATCTGGTCAACAACTTTCAGGAAGTTAGCACCCATGCGGTCCATTTTGTTAACGAACGCGATGCGTGGAACTTTATATTTGTTAGCCTGGCGCCATACGGTTTCAGACTGTGGCTGAACACCACCAACCGCACAGTAAACCATTACTGCGCCATCAAGCACACGCATAGAACGCTCAACTTCGATGGTGAAGTCAACGTGTCCCGGGGTGTCAATGATGTTGACGTGGTGTGGCTCGAACTGCTTAGCCATACCTGACCAGTAACAGGTGGTTGCAGCGGAAGTGATGGTAATACCACGTTCCTGTTCCTGCTCCATCCAGTCCATGGTTGCGGCGCCGTCATGCACTTCACCGATCTTGTGGTTTACACCGGTGTAGAACAGAACACGTTCGGTAGTGGTAGTTTTACCGGCGTCGATGTGAGCACTGATACCGATGTTACGATAGCGCTCAATGGGTGTTTTACGAGCCATTTGATTCCTCTGATTCTGAGACGTTCTAAGTTAAAAAAGCCCAGCAGGTAAGCCACTGGGACGCCCGCTGGGTTAATAACAACTACGTGGCTGTTACCAGCGGTAGTGTGCGAACGCCTTGTTGGCTTCAGCCATACGGTGAACGTCTTCACGTTTCTTAACTGCAGTACCTTTGTTCTCTGCAGCGTCAGAAAGTTCGTTCGCCAGGCGAAGAGCCATTGATTTATCACCGCGTTTACGAGCAGCTTCAACGATCCAACGCATTGCCAGAGCATTACGACGAACCGGACGGACTTCAACTGGAACCTGGTAGGTTGAACCACCAACGCGACGTGACTTAACTTCTACAGTCGGACGTACGTTTTCGAGTGCAACTTCGAAAGCTTCCAGACCATCTTTACCTGCACGTTGAGCCAGGGTATCAAGTGCGGTATAGACGATAGATTCTGCAGTAGATTTTTTACCATCTACCATCAGGATGTTTACAAATTTAGCCAGCAATTCTGATCCGAACTTAGGATCTGGCAGGATTTTACGCTGACCAATGACGCGACGACGTGGCATGGAAATACTCCGTTGTTAATTCAGGATTGTCCAAAACTCTACGAGTTTATTTTGACATTAAAGTGAAAATGTTTGGCCTTACTTAACGGAGAACCATTAAGCCTTTGGCTTCTTCACGCCGTACTTGGAGCGTGACTGCTTACGGTCTTTAACACCTGAGCAGTCAAGCGCGCCGCGAACGGTGTGGTAACGCACACCTGGCAAGTCTTTAACACGACCGCCACGGATCAGGATCACTGAGTGTTCCTGGAGGTTATGACCTTCACCGCCGATGTAGGAGGTAACTTCAAAACCGTTAGTCAAACGCACACGGCAAACTTTACGCAGTGCTGAGTTTGGTTTTTTAGGGGTAGTGGTGTACACACGAGTACAAACACCACGTTTCTGCGGGCAAGCTTCCAGCGCAGGCACGTTGCTCTTTGCAACTTTGCGTACGCGTGGTTTGCGAACCAGCTGATTAACTGTTGCCATTAAATAGCTCCTGGGATTTAGCTTTTTGCTTCGTAAACACGTAATAAATCGCCTCGTATTACTACGAGGAGGCAGAATTTTAGGGCTGTGTCAAAAGGGTGTCAAGAAATAACCAGGTTTTCCTTGCTACCAGGCCACTTGTTGTTGGTGCTTCACCGTCATCGCAACGAAACCAGTATAGTCCAAACGTGCTACTTTGGTCGAAATTTGCTCAACCAACCCACGCGCGACCACATCTTCCTCAAGAACCCAAAGCGCGGCCGGAGAGGCTTGCAGCTTGATGAACATCTGGCTGCCCTCAAGCGCGGCCGTGACGCCATCCTGCATTAGCAGCAAGTCGTCGCCCTCCTGCATCAGCAGTAACAGGCTATCGATATCGCATTGCCAGGGTGATTGCAGCAGCGTGTAGAGCATGTTGGATTCTCAGAAACGAAGGATTCGATGATAAGTGGCGAGTTTCTGGCGCAGTGTCGCGGCATCCAGCACTTCAGCCGTCATCACGCGTTCAGCCGTCAGGCTTTGCCCGCGCGCATCAAGTGACTCTCGGCAGGCGAAACACTGGTCGATGTCGTAGAGATCGAGCACGCCGAACGTCGCGATATAGTTGCGAGCCAAAATCTGCTCAGGCTGCTGTGCGCGTTGCAGTTGCAGTACGCCATCGCCAATAAAGAACAGTCCAATGTCTTCGCTGAGCGCGCCAGTGGCCAGCACCGCATCCAGCCCTTCCCTGCCCGCGCTGCTGCCGTGGGGTGCCTGAGTGAAAAGAAATGCCACGCGATTCATCAGAATTGCACCAAACGATCGCAGGTCAGCGCAGCTTCTGCCAGCGCGCCTAAGCCACTCAGTTCAAAACCGGGTTGCAGATTACTGCCTGCCAGTTGCAAGCGCGTCGCTTCCTGCTCATCCGTCACGCCACGGCGCAATGCGGCAGCCACGCAAATATTTAGCGCGGCACCACTCTCTTCGCGCAGTTGCTGCCATGCGCGCACCACATCGACTTCATCGCTGGCAGGTGAAGTGAGCTGATTGGCATTCAGCACGCCTTCTCTATAAAAGAAAACACTTTCCAACTGGTGCCCTGCTTTGAGCAACGCACGAGCAAACAGCAATGCACTGCTGGCATTCTGCGTACCGTATGCCGGCCCCGTCACCAGTAAGGTATAACGCATTAGCGATCCTGCCCCTGGAAGTCTCCACTTTTGAACTGGCGGATGTAGAGGTAAACCGTGTGTTTGGAAATATTGAGACGATCGGCGACCTGGTTAATCGCATCCTTGATATCAAAAATTCCCTTCTCGTACAGGTTGAGCACAATCTGGCGATTCTTGGCGTTGTTCGACACATTGCGGTCGTTGCTCACTTCCTCAATGGTAAATTCCAGCGTTTGCATCACCAGGTCTTCGACTGAGCTGGCAAAGTTGACGTTGGAATCTACCTGCTGCATTTCCGGCGGCATAAAGGTCGACATAATCTGCGAGAACGGCACATCAAGGTTCATGTTAATACAAAGCAGGCCAATCACGCGTTGCTGACGATTGCGAATCGCGATGGTGACCGATTTCATCAGCACGCCGCTCTTAGCGCGCGTGAAGTATGCGCGGGACACATTGCTGTCGGCACCATGCATATCGTGCAGCATGCGCAGTGCCAAATCGGTAATCGGCGAGCCCACTTTACGGCCGGTATGTTCACCGTTGGCGATGCGCACGGCGGAGCATTTCAAATCTTCCAGCGAGTGCAGCACGATTTCGCAGTGCGAGCCGATCAGCATCGCGAGGCCATCAACGACGGCTTCGTAAGATTTGAGAATATCGTAATCGGCTTGCTCGAACGGACGTTGCTCCAGTAAATCGAAGTCAGTCAGTTCACCGGGATTGAATGGATTAGACATCGAAGACATTACCCTAAATGGCTGGAGCCTGTCTCGACAGCTTTGGGGCAGACTCATATTGTGATAGTTGTGCAGGCGCTAGTCTGGCAAATGTCGGGATGTTTAGCCAGAGCTTTACTCATTCCCCTAAACAATTTGGGTTGCTGCAAGACGGCATGTTGGTTCATGCCCTGAGCATGAGTGAGGATGGCGAGCACAGCCAGCGCAGCTCAAGTCTGGCGGACAAATAAAAACGCCGCCCGGAGGCGGCGTCAGAAGCGCAAGCAGATTACTGCGCTTTCTTATCAGCAGCGGCCGGAGCCTGTGCTTTCTCATCCGCTTTTGGCGCTGGCTTGATATCCAGCAGCTCAACATCAAATACCAGCGTTGAGTTGGCCGGAATGCCCGGAACGCCATTTTTGCCGTAAGCCAGGTTCGGTGGGATCACCAGCTTGATCTTGCCGCCTTTCTTCACGTGCTTCAGACCTTCGGTCCAGCCTGGGATCACGCCGTCGAGACGGAATGACAGTGGCTCGCCACGGGTGTAAGAGTTATCGAACTCGGTACCGTCGATCAGCGTACCTTTATAGTTCACGACGACGGTGTCGCTGTCTTTAGGTGCGTCACCGGTGCCTTCTTTCTCAACCTGATACAGCAAGCCAGATTCAGTTTTCTTCACGCCTTTTTCTTTGGCGAATTTATCAGCGTAAGCGGCACCCTTGTCAGAGTTCTCTTTCGCGTCTTTTTCCATCTTCGCCTGTGCAGCGCCTTTCACGCGGCCTTCGAAGGCTTGCAGTGTCTGCTCGATCTCTTGATCAGACAGTTTGCTCTTGCCACCGAATGCATCCTGAACACCTGCGATCAACTGATCTTTGTCCAGTTTGATGCCCAGTTTCTCTTGTTCCTTCAGAGAGTTGTCCATGTAGCGACCCAAAGAAGCACCCAGCGCATAAGCTGACTGCTGGTCTTCGTTTTTGAAGGCAGCATTTTTCGGTGCCTGCGGTGCTGCCTGAGCAGCGTCAGCCGGAGCCGCAGCGGTTTCAGCTGCCATTGCCAGCGGTGCATTCAGCGCAATGGCCATGGTGGTAGCTAACAATGTGACTTTAAACAGTGATTTCATCCTTTCTCCAAAACCGAAGCATCTAAACCTCGGGAATCATTGCGGACAGTGGCCCACACTATAACTTTACGTGGCAGCGGCGAACACTCCCACAACGTAATTACCCGCTTAACATCCGACCTTTTTTGCATCAGGAAGTTTCACCAGAGATGAAGGCATTAGCGCTGATTTCAACCGCAAAGCCCCATAAAGGTTAAAAATCGGGTGATTCTGCCGCTAAAGACCGTAGAATCACGCCCGATACGCGCCAGGCGCAGCACCGTGACAGGAGAAGAAATGATGCAGCATGAAGAGTGGGAACAACGTCTTGAGGCGCTGGAGAGCAAGCTGGCTTTTCAGGAGCACACCATCGATCAGCTCAATTTGACGGTGACTCAGCACGAACTGGAGATGAGCAGGATGCGCGAACAGGTACGTCTGCTGGTAGATAAAGTGAAAGCCGCCACGCCATCACCGATTGCCTCTCAGTCAGAAGAGACGCCGCCGCCACACTATTAAAACAAAAGGCCACCCGAAGGTGGCCTTTTGAAGTTCAACGCAGAACTTAGTGGCTGCAGCCGCAACCGCCAGTTCCACAACCGCCCTGGCCGTGATCGTGACCATGGTCGTGATCGTGGTCATGATGATGGCCATCTGCGCCGTGCACGTGGCCGTGTGCGATTTCTTCTTCCGTTGCTTCACGGATCGCTACCACTTCCACGTTGAAGTTCAGGTTCTGACCCGCCAGCATGTGGTTACCATCAACCACGACGTGCTCGTCTTCCACTTCGGTGATTTCAACCGGCACTGGACCCTGATCGGTTTCTGCCAGGAAGCGCATGCCAACCTGCAGTTCGTCCACGCCCATGAACACGTCTTTTGGTACACGCTGAACCAGGTTGTCATCGTACTGACCGTAAGCGTCGTTTGCTGGGATATGCACATCAAACTTATCGCCTACCGCATGGTTTTCCAGCGCTTTTTCCAGACCAGAAATCAGGGAACCATGACCGTGCAGATAGTCCAACGGTGCACTCACCGGTGACTCGTCAACCAACACACCGTCTTCGGTACGAACCTGATACGCCAGGCTCACCACCAGGTCTTTTGCTACTTTCATGATATCTCCTAACCGTTGAGAACTGAGATCCCGTCTCATTGGTCTATTTTGCGTGCAATAACCAACCAGAAAGGTTCAAGACTGAGGATGCCAACAAATGTGTTGCTGCATACTGCTCAGCGTTAATGGCGCCGATTGTAGCGGAATTCAATCCCGCTGTAAGTTTAAGCTTAAAAAAAGCTGCGCCATTCTGCTACTCAGGATGAAAAATGCCGATCACTTGCTCATTGCTGCGCACCTTATCGCGAACTTGTTTATCCGCTTCACGCATTTGATGGCCGCACTGCACGCACTCCACCACTTCGACATTGTTTTCACGCCATAACGCCAGCGTGTCTTTTTCCTGACATTGCGGACATACCGCACCAGCAATAAAACGTTTACGCATACTCTTTCCTGCCCGCTATTAAGCAACGGATATGTTAAGTGTAGTCCTACTCGTCATCCCAACCGTCGATCTGACGTTTTTCATGCTGCATTTCGCGCTGGAAGATGTCTTCTAACTCACGACGAGCTTCACGCACACGTGAGGCCTGCGCATTATCATCGTGGCTTGGCACCAGCTCACGTAGCATGCGCATATCGAGTCGGCGGAAATGCTGTTGCGCGCGTTGCGCCTGATGCGGATGCATGCCGAGTGAAATCAGCGTCTTGCGCCCCAACTCCAGCGCACTTGAGAAGGTTTCACGCGAGAACAACGTCACCCCCGCTTGCAATAATTCATGGGCTTCCACACGGCCACGCGCACGCGCCAGAATTTCCAGCTGCGGGAAGTGCTGCTGGCAAAGGTGAACGATGGACATCGAATCTTCCGGATCATTGCAGGTAATCACAATGGATTGTGCATTCTCCGCACCGGCAGCACGCAGTAACTCAAGCTCAGTGGCATCGCCGTAGTAAACCTTATAGCCATATTTGCGCATCAGGCTGACAGCCGAGATGTCACGCTCCAGCACCGTAATACGCTTATTGTTAGCCATCAGCAAGCGGCCCACCACCTGACCAAAACGACCAAAGCCAACCACAATGACCTGCGGCTGATCATCTTCGACAAACGGCTTCTCATTGTCATCATCGGGCTCATTGAACCGACGTGCGAGAATTTTATCCACCCCCTGCATCAACAGCGGTGTGGTCATCATCGACAGCGTCACCGTCACCAGCAACAGTGGTAATTGATCGCCGCTAAACAGTTTGGCCGACGAGGCCGCTGAAAACAGCACAAAAGCAAATTCACCGCCCTGGCTAAGCACCCCGGCAAACTGCAGGCGCTCGGAACTGCGTAAACCATAGATACGGCCCAGCACATAGAGCACCAGCGTCTTGACCGCCACGAGAATTACTACGCCAAGGATAATCTCCGCGATATGGGTATAGAGCACGCCCAAATTCAGCGCCATGCCGACGGAAATAAAGAACAGCCCGAGCAGCAACCCTTTGAAGGGTTCGATCGCCACTTCCAGCTCGTGCCGATATTCACTCTCGGCCAGCAGGATCCCGGCGATAAAGGTGCCGAGGGCCATCGACAGCCCTAACATATCCATAAACAGCGCCGAACCCAGCACCAGTAATAATGAAGCCGCCGTGAACACTTCACGCACACCGGAAGCGGCGATAAAGCGGAAAATCGGACGCAGCAGATAACGGCCACCCACCAGCATGACAGCAAACGCCAGCACCTTCATGCCCACTTTCAGCCAGTCAACATGGCCACCGTCGCCACCGGCCAGCAGCGGCACGAGGGCTAATGCGGGGATGACGGCCAGATCCTGGAACAGCAGCACCGAGAAGCCGAGCTGACCCGCTTCACTGCGATTCATGCCTTTATCGCGCATCAATTGCAGTGCCATAGCCGTCGAAGACATTGCCAGGCCAATCCCGCCGATCACCGCAGCCTGCCAGCTAAAGTTGGTTAGCCACAACAGCACACCAAGAATTGCCGCAGAAACCAATACTTGCGCAGCGCCCACGCCAAAGATTGAACGTCTTAGCGCCCAGAGTTTGGCGGGATTCAACTCCAGCCCGATGATGAACATCAGGAACACCACGCCGAGTTCGGAGAAGTGCAGAATCTCATCAACGTCGCTGATAAAGCCTAGCCCCCACGGTCCGATGGCAATGCCTGCCACCAGATAACCCAGCACGGCACCAATGCCAAGTCGTGCCGCAATCGGCACCACAACCACAGCGGCCACCAGATAAATCACTCCGGCAGTGAGTAACGTTTGACCTTCCATCACATCACTCCCTGCGGCAATGGTGACGAGAGCCAGTCACGGTAGGCGCGCGCATAATTGCGCATCACTTCCGGTGTCTGGCGGCGAGCCCAATAGATCACCATCGGCGTCATCCAGTGCATACGACACATCTGCGCCGTCAGCTCAAACGGACGCATGATGTCGCTCATCGGATAACGATTCAGGCCGTTATGGTGATACGCGGTTTCCGGTTCTCCGGTGGTCACCACGCTGCGCCAGTACTTGCCCTCCAGCGCATTCCCGTCCTGGCCGCTGGCAAACCCACGCGACAACACGCGATCCAGCCACTCTTTCAGCAAAGCCGGGCAGCTATAGGTATACAACGGATGCTGGAAAACGATGATTTGGTGTTCGCGCAACAGCTGCTGCTCGTAATGAATATCAATGAAAAAATCCGGATAGTGGGCGTATAAATCGTGCACCGTGACGTGGTCCAGTTCCATAGCCGACTGCAGCAAAACCCGATTAGCAATCGAATCCTGTGTTTCCGGATGGGCGTAAAGCAGCAAAATTTTGGGTGGCTGCGACATCGTTCCCCTCCAAAGCGTCGTCACCGCAACGGAATTCCGCTACCATGCTCGACGCAACTAACCATTATTGAATTATGTTGCCGATAAATTAACATATTCTGACGATACGGCGCTTATGATTGTCTTTTCCGCATTACAAATACGCCGCGGCACTAACGTGCTGCTGGACAACGCAACAGCCACCATTAATCCCGGCCAAAAAGTCGGTTTGGTGGGTAAGAACGGCTGTGGAAAATCCACGCTGCTGTCGCTACTGAAGGGCGAAATTAGCAGTGATGCAGGCAATTTCACTTTTCCAGGTAACTGGGCGCTGGCATGGGTGAACCAGGAAACCCCGGCCCTCACTAAAGCCGCGCTGGAATATGTTATCGACGGCGACCGCGAATATCGTCAGCTTGAATCCGAATTAGCTGATGCCAACGCCAGGGATGACGGCAACGCCATCGCTCTGCTGCATGGCAAGCTGGATGCGATTCAGGCGTGGAGCATACATGCTCGCGCCTCCAGCCTGCTGCACGGATTGGGCTTTAGCCAGGAACAATTAATGCGGCCGGTGAGTGATTTCTCCGGTGGCTGGCGCATGCGCCTTAACCTTGCGCAAGCGCTGGTGTGCCGATCCGATCTGCTGCTACTGGATGAGCCGACTAACCACCTCGATCTTGACGCTGTTATCTGGCTTGAGCGCTGGTTGAAAAGCTATGAAGGCACGCTGATCCTCATCTCGCATGACCGTGACTTCCTTGATCCGGTGGTGGATAAAATCATTCATATCGAACAGCAGACGATGTTCGAATACACCGGCAACTACAGTTCGTTCGAGCGCCAGCGCGTCGCCAAACTGGCGCAGCAGCAGGCGTTGTTCCAGAGCCAGCAGGAAAAAGTACAGCACCTGCAAAAGTACATCGATCGCTTCCGCGCCCAGGCCACTAAAGCCAAACAGGCGCAGAGCCGTATCAAGATGTTGGAGCGCATGGAGTTAATTGCCCCGGCTCACGTCGATAACCCGTTCAGCTTCAGCTTCCGCGCACCAGAGAGCCTGCCCAATCCATTACTGAAAATGGAGAAAGTCACGGCGGGTTATGGCGAACGCATCATTCTTGATGCCATCAAACTGAATCTGGTACCGGGTTCACGCATCGGTCTACTCGGCCGTAACGGTGCGGGTAAATCAACGCTGATCAAACTGCTGGCCGGTGAAATTGAAGCGCTGGATGGCGAAGTTGGCCTGGCAAAAGGCATCAAGCTTGGCTACTTCGCTCAGCATCAACTTGAATACCTGCGCGCCGATGAATCGCCATTGCAGCATCTGGCCCGCATTGCGCCACAAACGCTGGAACAACAGCTGCGTGATTATCTCGGCGGCTTCGGTTTCCAGGGTGATAAAGTCAGTGAAATCACTGAACGTTTCTCAGGCGGTGAAAAAGCGCGACTGGTGCTGGCACTGATCGTCTGGCAACGTCCAAATCTGCTGCTACTCGATGAACCGACCAACCACCTTGATCTCGACATGCGTCAGGCATTGACCGAAGCGCTGATTGATTTCGAAGGCGCGCTGGTGGTGGTTTCGCATGATCGTCATTTACTACGATCCACCACCGACGATCTCTATCTGGTGCATGACCGCAAAGTCGATGTGTTTGAAGGCGATCTCGATGATTACCAGCAGTGGCTGAGCGATCTGCAAAAGCAGCAAGCCCAGCAGGATGCTGCACCGAAGCAGGATAACGCCAACAGCGCCCAGTCTCGTAAAGATCAGAAACGCCGCGATGCTGAACTGCGCGCGCAAACCCAGCCGTTGCGTAAAGAGATCGAGAAGTTAGAGAAGCAGATGGCGAAGTGGCAGAGCCAGCTCAGCGAAGCGGAAGCGATGCTGTCAGACAGTGCAATTTACGATCAGAGCCGTAAAGCGGATCTGACCTCGGCGCTGCAACGTCAGGCCGAAAGCAAGTCCGCGCTAGAAGATGTTGAAATGGCCTGGCTGGATGCCCAGGAACAGCTGGAGCAGATGCTGGCGAGTTAGCGTTCAGCATCCATGCTGCCCCTGCAGGGTGAGTGCCTGCTGTAAGATCAGCAGGCAGGATTCGCATCTCTGGAAGGCCAGCATTCTTGTTCAGCTTCTGCTGTCAGGCAAGTATGTCTGGTGCGCATTTCGTGGATGCTCAGCGTCTGTTGTAAGTCCGGTATTCTTGTTCAACTTCTGCTGACAGGTCGGTATTTAGGCCGACCGGGTTTACTACCGCACTCTTTTAAAACGGAACATCCCCTAACACCGTCGCCCGATGCATTACTCGCCGCGCCGGATAGTAATCGGCATTCGCATAATGCTGCGTCACGCGGTTATCCCAGATCGCCACATCATTCTCCTGCCAGCGCCAACGCACCTGGAACTCCGGTTTCGCCGTGTGCCAGAACAGGAAATTCAGCAGCGCCTCACTCTCCTTCTCGCTCAATCCCAGTAACCGCGTAGTGAAACCTTCATTGACAAACAGTGCCTTGCGCCCGCTCACCGGATGGGTACGAATCACCGGATGCTGCACCGGCGGATGTTTGGCGACCGCCTGCTGCCAGCGCTGATGCTCTTCTTCCGTCTTGCGGTACTTATACTCCTGGAACGACTTTTTAAAATCATGCTCCGCCTGCAAGCCGCTCAGCAGTTGCTTAAACGGTTCGGACAACGCTTCATAGGCCGCAATGCCCGTTGACCACAACGTATCGCCACCGCTCTCCGGCAGCAGCTTAGACGCTAAAATCGCAATCGCCGGCGGCGTTTCAATAAAGGTCACATCGGTGTGCCAGTTATCGTTATCCGGGGGATTATCCTGATGGGTATCCAGCACGATAATTTCTTCCACCCCTTCCGCATGCGGATACACCGGATGAATATGCAGGTCGCCAAAGCGAATCGCCAGTGCACGATGCTGTTCCGGCGTGATCACCTGATTGCGCAGGAACAACACCTGATGGCGCAGCAGACCATGATAAAGCTGCTCAAACTGCGCGTCGCTTAACGGGCGGCTGAGATCGAGATCGCTAACCTGCGCACCGATATGCGGGCCCAGCGCGGTAAAAGTGATACGTTCGTTCATTGCTGTTCTCCATTCCAGGGCGTTAATCGGCGCTGCAAAGCGCGCAGACCCAGTTCTAAGCTAAAAGCGATCAAGGCAATTACGGCGATTCCGGCCAGCACCACATCGGTGGCAAGGAACTCGCCCGCCGACTGCACCATAAATCCCAGTCCGCGCGTGGCGGCAATCAGCTCGGCAGCCACCAGCGTTGACCAGCCGACGCCTAGGCCAATGCGTAAACCGGTAAGGATTTCAGGCAATGCGCCCGGTAGGATGACAAAGCGCAGCAGTTGCCAGCGCGTAGCACCTAGTGCCTGCGCAGCGCGAATCCGCACCTGCTGAGCGTTTTTCACCCCTGCCAGCGTCGACAGCGTCACCGGCGCGAAGATCGCCAGATAGATCAGTAAGATTTTCGAGGTTTCGCCGATGCCAAACCAAATCACCATCAGCGGCAAATAGGCCAATGGCGGCACCGGACGATAGAGTTCAATCAGCGGATCGAGCAGCCCCCGAATCGCCGGACTCAGACCCATTGCAATCCCCACCGGGATGCCAATCAACGCCGCGAAGAACAGTGCCACCAGCATGCGCGTCAGGCTGGCGCCCAGGTGCTGCCATAACGTGGCATCCATAAAGCCTTGCGGGCTGGCGATCAGCAGCAGCTTTTGCAGCACCTGCTGGGGTGGCGGCAGAAACAGCGGAGCCACCAAATTGAGCGCCGTCACGCCCCACCACACCAGCAGCAGCACGGCTACACTCAGCAAGCTTAGGGAAAACTGCGGTGAAAAAGGCCAGCGCAACGTGCGTCGGCGAGTCTGGGTTTTCTCATCAATCACCGCGCTCATACAAACGCCTCCCGCTGGGAAAAGACCTGGTTCAACACGTATTCACGGCGTTCGATAAAAGCCGGATCGGATTTGATACTACGGCACGGCTCGCCGGCGGCGAAACGCTGGCCAAAATCGAGTTTGATGCGCTCCACCACGCGACCTGGCCCCGGCGAAAGCAGCACCAGTTCGCTGGCAAGAAACACCGCTTCTTCAATATCGTGGGTAATCAGCAAAATCTGTTTGCCGGTATCACGCCACAGCGTCAGCAGCAGGGTTTGCATCTGTTCGCGTGTAAAGGCATCCAGCGCACCAAACGGCTCATCTAACAGCAGCAACTGAGGATCAGCCGCCAGCGCACGCGCAATCCCCACGCGCTGACGTTGCCCCCCAGAGAGCTGCCAGACAAAACGCTTTTCTGCCCCTTCCAGTCCGACTTTGCGGATTAAACGGCGAGCAATGGTGTGGCGTTCAGACTTGTCCATTCCCGCCAGCTGCAAGCCAAACGCCACGTTATCGATCACGTTACGCCACGGCAGTAGCCCTTCGTTCTGAAACACCACGCCGCGTTCTGCGCCCGGTCCATTTACCGCTTTGCCATCCAGCGTGATACTGCCTGACTCCAGCGGCAGGAATCCGGCGATCAAGTTCAGTAAGGTGGTTTTGCCACAGCCTGACGGTCCCAGCACCACCAGCAGGTCGCGTTGATCCAGCTGCAGGTTGATATCCTGCAGCGCGGGTTGTCCGGCGTAACGTGCATTCAGATTGGTGATGCTGAGCATACGGCCTCCGTTATTTCGCTAAAGGCGCGACAAAGCGCGTGGTGACAAAGCTGCTGTAATCGTTAGCGGCATCCGGCACTTTGCCCTGCTCTTTCAGGAAGTGCGCGGTATCAACAATGGCTTTGTTCACTGGCTTGCCCAGCTGTTCCACCTGCTGCTGTGCGGTCAGGTAGGTATTGCCTTGCACCAGAACCGGCACATCGCTTTCCGGTACGCCACTCAGGCGCGCCAGTTTGCTGAGATTGTCGGGCTGCTTGAGCCACTGTTCTGGATTCGCAATGTAGGCTTGCTGTGCCTCAATCGCACTGCGCGCGAAAGCGGTGACCACTTCAGGATGCTGCTGAGCGAAATCTTTGCGTACCACCCACACATCCAGCGTTGGCGATCCCCATTTGCCCACCTGAGAAGAGTCGGTTAACACCGTGCCATCCTTTTCCAGCTCGTTTACCGCCGGTGACCAGACGTACGCGCCGTCGATATCACCGCGTTTCCACGCTGCAATAATGGCTGGCGGTTGCAGATTCACTAACTGCACCTGCGATGACTTGATGCCCCAATGTTTGAGCGCTGACAGCAGGCTGTAATGGGTGGTGGAGATGAAGGGCACGGCGATGCGTTTGCCAATCAGATCCCTGGGACTGGTGATGGATTTTTTGACCACCAGCGCTTCGGAATTGCCAAGCTGTGATGCCAGTAAGAAAGCTTCGATGGGCAACTGCTGTGTTGCCGCCACTGCCAGCGGGCTGGACCCGATATTACCGATTTGCACATCACCGGAAGCCAATGCCCGCAGCACGCTGGCACCGCTATCAAACTTGCGCCAGTCGACCGTCGCGCCACTTTCTTTGGCGAAGGTGTTATCGGCCTGCGCCACTTTGGCCGGTTCCGCCGAGGTTTGATATGCCACGGTGACGTTGACCGCTTGTGCCTGGAATGCCATCAGGGCCAATGCTGCCGCCACTGCCGTTATCTTTTTTTTTACTGCCATCATCATTCACCCCAATGTTATGTCGTGATGGCAGTTTCTCCAGCGGCTGTAATTTCATAAAGGAATTAAAAATTATCCCTAATGAAAATCTGTTCTTAGATCAACATCGGGCAACGCTATGCGAAATGCGCAAATGCAAAGAAGGCGTAAAGACGGAAATATGTCACACGCTCACATAGCGACTGTGCTATTGATAGGCTTCTGATTTTTCACCTCTACTGGCGGTACTGAAATCCATGTCGATTGAGAAAGTTGCCCGTCTTGCTGGCGTGTCTAAAGCCACGGTTTCTCGGGTGTTGAACCAGCATCCCGGCGTGCGTACAGATACGCGAGAGAAAGTATTGGCGGCCATCAATCACTGTGACTATCAGCCCAACCTGCTGGCCCGCCAGCTGCGTACTGCCCAGAGCCATATGTTGCTGGTGTTAATTTCAGACATCACCAATCCTTTCTGTTCACGTGTGGTGCAAGGCATTGAAGCTGAAGCCGAAGCGCAGGGTTATCACATCCTGTTGTGCAATTCGGCCTCACAGTTGCCACGCGAAGCCGCTTATCTGGCGTTGTTAAGCGGTAAAGTGGTTGACGGTGTGATCACCATGGATGCCGCCGCCTGCTTGCAGCAGTTAAAAGGTTTGATTGGTGACGCACCCTGGGTGCAATGCGCCGAATACGATCCGGCCATTCCCGCCTCAAGTGTCACCATTGATAATAAAGAAGCGGCGTTTGAAACCGTGCGCTATCTGGCCAGCAAAGGTCGCAGACGTATCGCACTGGTGAATTGTGATATGCGCTATCTCTATTCCCATCAGCGTGAAAGTGGCTATCGCGAAGCGCTGGAGCAGCTGGAACTGAATTGGGGTGGCGTGGCTTACGCGGAAAACATTTCGTGTGAAGCGGGCAGTGCCGCACTGCGTGAACTGCTGGCACGACCGGAGCGACCAGACGCCGTGTTTGCAGTCTCAGATGTGCTGGCGGTTGGCGTGATTCACGCCGCGCTGGAGGCCGGATTGCGCATTCCGGAAGATCTCGCTGTCGTGGGGTTTGATGGTATTCCCTTCACCAGCAGCCTCAATCCACCGCTGACCACCATCGAACAACCGATGAATCGGCTGGGTGCACGCAGTGTTCAGCTGCTACTGAACCGCATCCGCCAGCCGCACAGTGACGTGGTGCGTGAGGTGTTACCCTGGAAGCGCGTTGAACGCGCCTCCAGCTAACTCAACGCCAGATCAGCAGTACACAGGCGGCAGTGAGCGCACCCATCGCCAGGTTGAAGATTTTCCACGCGCGCGGGCTGCGCAACAGACGGCCAATCAGCGAACCAAATCCCATCCAGATAACACCGGATACCACATTGACCAGCGCCATACCGATACTGATGGCGATCACCGAATGCAGATACGCATCGCCCGCCAGGCTAAAGCTGGCTACCGCGCCCAACGCCATCAGCCAGGCTTTTGGGTTGATCAACTGTAGCAGGCCACCCTGCCAGAACGGCATCTGCTTGACGTTGGCATCTTCAGTTTCCAGCTTCTCGTACTCCGCGGTGGCAATTTTCCACGCCAGCCACAGCAGGTAGAGGCTACCGGCAATCTTCAGCACCAGATGCAGAGAGGGATAAAGCAGGATCAAACCACCGATGCCAAATGCCACCATCAGCAACATGACTTGCATACCAATCATGATACCAATGAGCAGCGGGATGGTGCGCAGGAAGCCAAAATTAGCACCTGAGGCGGTAAGTAACATATTATTGGGCCCTGGCGTGATGGCAGCGACCCAAAGAAAACCCAACATTGATAAAAAAAGACTCAGTTCCATGTATATTCGGGTGCTCCTCACCCAGTAAAGCGGACAACCCATCGAAGCTATCAGCGAGTTATGCATCAGACAAGCCTTTACCCTAGCTATTTTGATCGCCTGAACGGCGAGCGATTTACACCGCTGCGCGGATTCAGTAACGCGCATCTGCAAACCCTGCTGCCGCGCATACTGCGTCGGCGCGTAACCCTGCGTCCGCACTGGCAGCGACTTGACCTGCCGGACGGTGATTTTGTCGATCTCGCGTGGAGCGAAGATCCAGCACAGGCGCGTCACAAGCCGCGCATGGTGATGTTCCATGGCCTGGAAGGCAGCTTCCGTAGCCCGTATGCTCATGGCCTGATGCAGGCGTGTCAGGCGCGTGGCTGGCTGGCGGTGGTGATGCACTTTCGTGGATGCAGCGGCGAGCCGAATCGTCTGGAGCGCATCTATCATTCCGGTGAAACCGAAGATGCGACCTTTTTCCTGCACTGGTTGCAACGCGAATGGGGCACGGTGCCGACTGCAGCAGTGGGCGTTTCACTCGGTGGCAATATGCTGGCCTATTTATTGGGCATGCAGGGAAATGATGTGCCTGTGGATGCCGCCGTCGCCATCTCGGCACCCTTTGCGCTCGAACCCTGCAGTGAAAAGCTCGATGCTGGCTTTTCTCGTTTCTATCAGCACTATTTACTGACCAAGCTGAAACAGAACGCTACGCGTAAACTGCTGGCCTGGCCCGGCACACTACCGGTGGAACTGAGCCAGCTGCGCGCATTTCGCCGCATTCGTGAGTTTGATGATGCGATTACCGCACGGGCGCACGGTTTTCTGGATGCCAACGACTATTATCAACGTGCCAGCGCTATGCCGCTGCTCACGGGCGTGCGCAAGCCGCTGCTGATCATCCATGCCAAAGACGATCCCTTTATGACCGATGCGGTCATCCCGCAGCCGGCGCAACTGTCGCCTTCCATTGAATATCAGCTGACACAACAAGGCGGGCACGTCGGCTTTGTTGGCGGTACGTTAATGAAGCCGAAAATGTGGCTGGAACAGCGTGTGCCTGACTGGCTTTCAACCTATCTGGATGTGTGATCGTGATTATTCCCTGGCAAGAACTTGAAGTCGCAACACTGGAAAACCTGATTGAAACTTTCGTGCTGCGCGAAGGCACCGACTATGGTGAGCAGGAGCGCAGCCTGGAACAGAAAGTCGCCGACGTGCGCCGCCAGCTGGAGCGCGGAGACGTTGTGCTGGTGTGGTCGGAACTGCATGAATCCGTCAACATTATGCCGAAAGGCGAGTTTCGCGGTTAATGCACCGCGCAGTAATTCGTGGTAACAATGCTCATCGCCCGACTTCACAGGGAGTTCTGTTATGTCAGCCAGGCATCCAATCATTGCCGTGACCGGTTCCAGCGGTGCCGGTACCACGACCACCAGCCTCGCCTTCCGTAAGATTTTCCAGCAGCTGAATCTGCATGCTGCGGAAGTGGAAGGTGACAGTTTTCACCGTTATACCCGTCCAGAAATGGATATGGCGATCCGTAAGGCACGCGATCTGGGCCGTCATATTAGCTACTTCGGTCCGGAAGCCAATGACTTCGGGCTGCTGGAACAGACGTTTAAGCATTATGGAAAAACCGGGCTGGGTGAGTCGCGCAAATATCTGCACACCTACGACGAAGCGGTGCCGTGGAATCAGGTGCCGGGCACCTTTACGCCCTGGCAGCCGCTGCCGGAAAACACTGACGTGCTGTTCTATGAAGGATTACACGGTGGCGTGGTAACACAGCAGCACAACGTCGCCGAGCATGTCGATTTGCTGGTCGGCGTGGTGCCGATTGTCAATCTGGAGTGGATTCAAAAGCTGGTGCGCGACACCAGCGAGCGCGGCCATTCCCGTGAAGCGGTGATGGATTCAGTGGTGCGTTCAATGGAGGATTATATCAACTTCATCACGCCGCAGTTCTCGCGCACCCACATCAACTTCCAGCGTGTACCTACGGTGGATACGTCCAACCCATTTGCCGCACGTGAAATTCCGTCACTCGATGAAAGCTTTGTGGTGATTCACTTCCGTGGACTGGAAGGCATTGCTTACCCTTACCTGCTGGCGATGATCCAGGGCTCGTTCATTTCGCATATGAACACGCTGGTGGTGCCGGGCGGCAAAATGGGGCTGGCAATGGAGTTAATTATGACGCCACTGGTGCAGCGGCTGATTGAAGGTAAACGGATTGAATAATCCAGAAATTCTGTAGCGGCGGCCGTTTGGCCGCCCACTTATGTTATCGCTCAATCACTTCGTAACTGTGCGTCATTTTCACACTATTGCCGAGCATGATCGCCACCGAGCAATACTTCTCCGCCGACAGATCGACGGCCCGCGCCACCGCTTTATCGCTTAGCGCTGTGCCGCTAACGATAAAATGCAGGTTGATTTGCGTAAAAATACGTGGCGCTTCTTCACGGCGCTCGGACGTAAGTTTCACCTCGCAGTCAGCCACATCATTTCGGCCTTTTTGCAGGATCGATACCACGTCAATCGCGCTACAGCCGCCTGCTGCCATCAAAACCATCTCCATCGGGCTTGGCGCTTTGTCACCCGAGTTACCGTCCATTAATACCTGATGGCCTGATGAGGATTCTCCGAGAAAGGTCAGCCCTTCCACCCATTTCACTCGTGCCTGCATTATTCTTTCTCCTGAAGTGGCGGTTTTGCCGCCAGAGTACGCTTTCACTTGATAAACAGCAATCCAGACTCTTCCGCCTGTTGCTGAAGCGAGACAACAGAAGACAGCTTGCAAAAGCTGTGCTACAAACAGTGCTGAAAATATTTTCGTCATCACAGACGAAGGCGGGAAGAATCAAAAGCGTAGCTTAAGAATCACCCGGAAATAATTTTCCTTTACTGGAAACGCTCGACGATTACACCGCCTGACAGGGAAAACTGCCCCCTGTGTTTTGGGCACGATTACAACAGAGGATAATAGCGAATGGTTCTCGGCAAACCGCAAACAGACCCTACACTCGAATGGTTCCTGTCCCATTGCCATATTCACAAATATCCGTCCAAAAGCACGCTCATCCATCAGGGTGAGAAAGCGGAAACGCTGTACTACATCGTGAAAGGTTCCGTTGCGGTTCTGATCAAAGATGAAGAAGGCAAAGAGATGATCCTCTCCTATCTCAATCAGGGAGACTTCATCGGCGAACTCGGCCTGTTTGAAGAAGGCCAGGAACGTAGTGCCTGGGTACGTGCTAAGACTGCCTGCGAAGTGGCTGAAATTTCCTACAAAAAATTCCGTCAGCTGATTCAGGTAAACCCGGATATTTTAATGCGACTTTCGTCGCAAATGGCGCGTCGTCTGCAAGTCACTTCCGAGAAAGTGGGCAACCTTGCCTTCCTCGATGTGACGGGCCGTATCGCGCAAACACTGCTTAATCTGGCGAAACAACCCGATGCGATGACGCACCCCGACGGGATGCAAATCAAAATCACCCGTCAGGAGATTGGTCAGATCGTGGGTTGCTCACGCGAAACCGTGGGTCGTATCCTGAAAATGCTGGAAGATCAGAACCTGATCTCCGCACACGGTAAAACCATCGTCGTCTACGGCACCCGCTAATTTCTTATCACCCACGGCGTGATGGCAACATCGCGCCGTTTTTGTTTGCGATGAGCTGATGTGGCGCCGAATCATCTATCATCCTGAGGTCAACTACGCACTGCGGCAAACGCTGGTGCTGTGCCTGCCTGTGGCACTAGGCTGGCTGTTTGGCGATCTGCAAAAAGGCCTGCTGTTCTCCTTAGTCCCTGCCTGCTGCAACATGGCGGGTCTCGATACACCGCATAAGCGCTTCTTTAAACGCCTGATTGTTGGCGGCTCCCTGTTTGCTACCGCCAGTTTCCTGATCCAATTTCTCACCAGTGACGCCATTCCGTTACCGCTGATCCTGTTCGTGCTGCCGCTGCTGATTGGCGTGACCGGCGAAATCAGCCCGCTGCACGGTCGCTTGTTGCCCGCCACACTGATTGCCGCCATCTTTAGCCTCAGCCTGGTAGGACGCATGCCCATGTGGGTGCCGCCGCTGCTGTATATCGGCGGCACGTTATGGTACGGCCTGTTTAACTGGTTCTGGTTTTGGCTGTGGAAAGAGCAGCCGATGCGCGAAACGCTCAGCCTGCTGTATCGCGAGCTGGCGGATTACTGCGATGCCAAGTACACCTTGCTGACGCAGCTCACCGATCCCGAGAAAGCGCTGCCGCCGCTGCTGGCGCGTCAGCAAAAAGCCGTTGATCTGATCACCACCTGCTATCAGCAAATGCACATGCTCTCTGCCAGCCGTGATAACAGCCACAAACGCCTGACGCGGGCTTTCCAGGTGGCGCTTGATTTGCAGGAGCACATCTCGGTGAGCCTGCACCAGCCGGAAGAAGTGCAAAAGCTGGTCGAGCAGAGTCACGCCGAAGCGGTGATCCGCTGGAATGCCAAAACCATCTCTGCGCGTCTGCGCCTGTTGGCCGATGCCATTCTCTATCATCAATTGCCCGATCGCTTCCACATGGAAAAGCAGCTCGGCGCGCTGGAAAAAATTGCGCGCCAGCATCCCGACAATCCGGTGGGCAACTTCTGCTATTACCATTTCAGCCGCATCGCGCGTGTGCTGCGCACGCAAAAGCCGTTATACACCCGAGACCTGATGGCCGATCGCCAGCGCCGTTTGCCGTTGTTCCCGGCGCTGCGCAGCTATCTTTCGCTCAAGTCCGCTGCATTGCGCACCGCGGCTCGTATTTCGGTGATGCTGATGTTCGGAAGTGCGCTGGCGCTGTTCTTTAATATTCCCAAGCCTTACTGGATTCTGATGACCATCATGTTTGTCAGCCAGAATGGCTACAGCGCCACACGAGTGCGTATCCAGCACCGTGCGCTGGGGACCTTTGCCGGATTGCTGATCGCCGCAGGATCGCTACGGCTCGAAGTGCCCGAATCGATCACCCTGCTGTTTATGCTGGCCATCACCCTCGCCAGCTATCTGGTCACGCGCAAGTATTACGGCTGGTCGATGATTGGCTTCACCGTGACGGCGGTGTATTCGCTCCAGCTGTTGTCACTGAATGGGGCGCAGTTCCTGCTGCCGCGCATGATGGATACCCTGATGGGTTGCCTGATCGCCTTTGCCGGTATGATCTGGCTGTGGCCACAGTGGCAGAGCGGATTACTGCGCAGCAACGCGCATGATGCGCTGGAGGCTTATCAGGAAGCCTTGCGGATGTTGCTGGGGCCGGAGCAATCTCCTGAAAAGCTGGCTTACCAGCGCATGAAGGTCAATCAGGCGCACAATGCACTGTTCAACTCACTGAATCAGGCATCGAGCGAACCGGGCTTCAACGCGCAGTACCTGAAAGATATGCGCATGTGGGTCACCCACAGCCAGTTCATTGTGGAGCATATTAACGCGATGACGATCCTGGCGCGTGAGCACACCATGCTGACGCCGAAACTGGCGGAACGCTATCTGCAATCCTGTGAAATTGCGCTGCAGCGCTGTCAGCAGCGACTGGCGTATGACGGGCCAGGCAATGACAGCAATATTCTGGAAGCGCCGGAGAATATGAATGAAGGGCCGGTAACGATTGTCGAGCAGCATGTGAAGCGCATCCTGCAACACCTGAATGTGATGCACACCATCTCTTCACTGGCCTGGAGCCAGCGACCGCATCACGGCCGCTGGCTGAAAGTTTTACGTCCGAAAGGATGATTACGCCGCCAGCACTTTCTCTATCGCTTTGGCGAAACGCGCCATGCCTTCTTCGATATCGGTCGGTTCGATCACCAGCGACGGCACGAAACGAATCACATCGGTGCCGGCGGTCAGGATCATCAATCCTTCTGCGGCTGACGCGCTGAGAATGTCACGCGCCTTGCTGGCGTGCTGTGGTTTCAGCGCTGCGCCAATCAGCAAACCTTTGCCGCGAATCTCACTGAAAAGATCATATTTGCTGTCAATCGCCTGCAGTGCCTCAACGAACTGCTGACGACGGGCTTCCACGCCACCCAGCACTTCTGGGGTGTTGATGATGTCCAGAGCCGTTTCAGCGATCGCACAGGCCAGCGGGTTGCCGCCATAAGTGGTGCCGTGCACGCCCGGCGCCATCACTGAGGCGATTTCATTGGTGGTCAGCATCGCACTCACCGGGAATCCGCCGCCCAACGCTTTGGCAGTGGTGATGATGTCTGGCTTGATGCCGTAATGTTCGTAGCTGAACAGCTTACCGCTACGACCCATGCCGCTCTGCACTTCATCCAGCACCAGCAGCGCTTTATGCTCATCACACAGTGCACGCAGGCCTTGCATGAACTCTTGAGTTGCCGCCACCACGCCGCCTTCGCCCTGAATCGGTTCAACGACAATCGCGCAGGTGTGATCATCAATCACCGCTTTTACCGCATCCAAATCGTTAAACGGTACATGGACGATATCCGCTGGTTTTGGACCAAAGCCGTCGGAGTATTTAGGCTGCCCGCCAACGGAAACGGTAAACAAGGTACGACCGTGGAACGCGTTGTGGAAGGCAATGATTTTGCTTTTGAACGGGCTGTGTTTTTTGCAGGCGTAATAGCGTGCCAGCTTGAAGGCAGCTTCGTTAGCTTCCGCGCCGGAGTTGCCAAAGAAAACGCGATCGGCAAAGGTCGCGGCAATCAGTTTGCTCGCCAGACGCAGCGCCGGTTCGTTGGTAAACACGTTGCTGGTGTGCCACAGGGTTTCGCCCTGCGTTTTCAGCGTTTCCACCAGCGCCGGATGGCAATGGCCTAAAGCAGTCACCGCGATGCCGCCGGAGAAGTCGATATACTCTTTGCCCTGCTGATCCCAGACTCGGCTGCCTTTACCTTTCACCGGCACAAACTGCGCTGGTGCATAAACAGGCAAAATCACGTTATCGAACGTTTCCCGGGTTACCGTTAGTTTTTCCGCTGCCATTGCCGACCTCATTGGGTTATTTATTGAGCTGAAGTGAAATTATAATCACAAAATATGCATAAAAAATCACACGAAGGCAAACATAAGTTACGCGTTGAGGAAATTAGCCAATAGCTGATGGCCCTGCTCGCTGAGGATGCTCTCAGGATGGAACTGCACCCCTTCTAAGGGCAGCGTACGGTGGCGGAAGCCCATGATCTCATCGGGCTCGCCATCACGCAGGCTCCAGGCCGTGACTTCGAATTCTGCGGGCAGCGTATCGCGCGCCACAATCAGTGAATGATAGCGCGTGACGGTGAGCGGATTATTAAGGTTGCGAAATACGCCTTGATGGGTGTGCTGGATAACAGAGGTTTTGCCGTGCATCACCTGAAGAGCCCGCACCACCTGCGCGCCATAGGCTTGCGCAATTGCCTGATGCCCGAGGCAAACACCGAGAATCGGTAAGCGACCGGCAAAATGGCGGATGGCATCCAGAGACACACCGGACTGATCCGGCGTGCAGGGACCGGGTGAAATCACCAGATGCGTCAGCGGCAACGCATCCATCTCCGCCAGCGTGATGGCATCGTTACGCACCACGCGCACTTCTGCGCCCAGCTCACAGAAGTACTGGTAAAGATTCCAGGTGAAGGAGTCGTAGTTATCAATTAACAGCAGCATAGTGCCCTCAGGCCAGTCAAACCGCCGCTATTCTACGCATTTTACCGTGCGGGACTCACCACTTTCGCAAACTGTGTCGTCAGCGGTGCCAGATCGCCCGACACACCAGCAAACAGCGCGGTACGCCACGTTTCTCGTTCCAGCTTATCCCACGTCAACAGGTAACCGGCGTGCAGCGCCAGCTGTTCAAAGAAAATGCGCTGCGTGCGGCCATTGCCCGCGCGGAACGGGTGCAATACGAAGATCTCACAGTAATAATGCGCCAGCCGCGCGACAAACTCATCCTGCGTCAGGTTTGTCAGCTGTTGCTCATCTTCCAGCGCGCTCATCAGCGCATTGCCCTCTTTCTCGATGTATTCGCAATGGCAATAGGGTGTCTCATCACGCCAGATATCGATGCTGCGTAACTCACCTGCCCAACTGTAGAGATCCTGAAACAGCGTGCGATGAATATGGCATAACCAGGGCATACCGGTGCTGCGCGGGCCGAGTTCCAGTGTCGCCAGGCGTGCAGCGCTAAACGCCAGCTCCGCTTTACGCAACTGCGCTTCATCATGAATATCGAGACGATTTTTCAACACCGTGTCGTTGTGCCAGACATAAGGGTCGCGCACGGCCAGACTGTTATCCGCCATATTGCCTCCTTAGTGACTCAAGTCGCTCTTCATGCTGCTCAGCGCTGATATCGCTGAGTACGTAGCCGGCAAGACGGCAACTGGCCTGATAACTGGCCATGCGGCGCTGTTGCCACAGGGTGGCTTTCTGTTTTTCGGTGAGTTGGCTGGTCATTGCGCCTCCGACAAGCAATTTGCCCTAAGTATAAGAGCTAATTTTAGCTTTGCCGGAGAGCAGCAGAACGCGCCGACGAGTGCCGGCGCGTTAATTCATTAAGGCAGGACTTTCGCAGACAGGATAACAATCGGTTTTGACGGCACATTTTGGTACGGGCCGACATCTTTGGTTGGCACCTGAGCAATCTTATCGATCACATCCTGGCCTTTCACAACTTTACCAAATACCGCATAACCGAAGTCACGTTGACCGTGATCGAGGAAGGCGTTATCCGCGACGTTGAGGAAGAACTGGCTGGTCGCACTATCTTTATCTGCAGTACGCGCCATAGAGATGGTGCCACGCAGGTTACGCAAACCGTTGTCGGCTTCGTTCTTGATCGGTGCCACGGTCTGCTTCTGCTGCATATCCGTGGTGAAACCGCCGCCCTGGATCATAAAACCCGGGATCACACGGTGGAAGATAGTGTTGTTGTAGAAACCGTTGTTGACGTAGTCGACAAAGTTTTTCACCGAAACCGGGGCTTTCTGGTTGTTCAGTTCGAGTTCGATATTGCCCGCAGAGGTGGTGAGCAGCACATGGGTATCCCCTTTGGCTGCCAGAGCGGTAGCGGATACAGAAGAGAGCGCTAACAGGGCGACTGCCGCTGTCAAAGTACGTTTAAACATGAAAGATTCCTTACCATGGAGTGCAAGCTCAAAAACGAGATCGATTGTAAAGAGCAAGTTATACAAGAGCCAGCGTTTTACCGATATTTACGCTGATGTTGCGATTGTCATACTTTTTGAGGTGCGCAATCATTTGCGTGACGAAAATCACACTATTAATGAAATATTTCGCGCTCGTTACACTCGTTGTTTATTAAGATCACAGTTGCATTTACAATTCATGACACTTTTTGCCAATCCCGGCGCATCACAGGTTCAGAACATGACAAACCGTAATCGCATTGGCCTTACCTGGATCAGCTTTTTCTCCTACGCGCTCACCGGCGCGCTGGTGATCGTTACCGGTATGGTACTGGATAATATTGCCCAATACTTCCAGTTGCCCATCTCAGAAATGAGCAACACTTTCACCTTCCTGAATGCCGGTATCCTGGTCGCGGTATTCCTTAACGCCTGGCTGATGGTGATTGTGCCGTTGAAACGCCAGCTGATTTTTGGCTTTGTGCTGATGATCCTCGCGGTGGCAGGCCTGATGACCAGCCATAACCTGACCGTCTTCTCGCTGTGCATGTTTGTGCTCGGTGTGGTCAGCGGTATCACCATGTCGATCGGTACCTTCCTGATTACCCATCTGTACGATGGTCGCCAGCGTGGCTCGCGCCTGCTGTTCACCGACTCCTTCTTCAGCATGGCCGGTACCATTTTCCCGATCATCGCTGGCGTACTGCTGGCGCGCATGCTGCCGTGGTACTGGGTATACGCCTGCATCGGGGTGATTTACATCGCGATCTTTGTCCTGACGATGATGGTGGAATTCCCGGAACTGAAAAGCGAAGCAGCCGTGCAAGGCGGCGAGAAAGAGAAATGGGGCATCGGCGTGTTGTTCCTGTCGATCGCGGCGCTGTGCTACATCCTCGGTCAATTGGGCTTTATCTCCTGGGTGCCAGAGTACGCCACCAAATCGATGGGCATGGATATTGCGGCGGCTGGTCAGCTCGTCGGTAACTTCTGGACCGCGTACATGGTCGGCATGTGGGTGTTCAGCTTCCTGCTGCGCTTCTTCGATCTGCAGCGCATCCTGATGGTATTGGCGGCTCTGGCGACCGGGTTAATGTACTGGTTTGTCACCACCAACGACGCCAGCATGCTGCACTGGATCATCATGATTCTCGGCTTCAGCTCCAGCGCTATCTACACCACCATCATTACGCTGGGCTCGCTGCAAACCAAAGTCTCTTCGCCGAAGCTGGTGAACTTTATCCTCACCTGCGGCACCGTCGGCACCATGCTGACCTTTGTGGTTACCGGCCCAATTGTGGCGAAAGGCGGCGCACATGCAGCACTCTCTACCGCTAATGGCTTGTATGCCGTGGTGTTTGTGATGTGCGTGCTGCTGGGCTTTGTGACCAAACATCGCCAGCACGGCCATATTACGCACTAATCGGTGACGTGCAGGGGTGAACGTTCACCTCTGTTGCCTGGTGCAGTAGCAAGAGAGTGCGCAGTGTTGCGCACTCTTTTTATGCAGCGACTATCGTAGGAATGTCACCGCTTCCGCCTCACCCAAATAGATTTCACTGCTCGCGGGCTGCGTTGCCGCCACCACGCTTCCCTGCCGTATCGAATAGCGCACAGGCACTTGTCTGCGCACCGCATCAAAGCCACTTTCAGCCGGCAGAATAATCAGACTGGCATGGTCACCTACCGCCAGACCGTAATCCTTCAATTGCATCGTCTTCGCGCTGTTAGTGGTGATCAGGCTCAGGCCATTGTCGATCTGTTCGTAGCCCATCAACTGACAGACATGTAATCCCATATGCAGCACCTGCAGCATGCTGGCGGTGCCGAGCGGATACCAGGGATCAAACACATCATCATGGCCAAAGCAGACGTTAATATCGGCTTCCAGCAACTCCTTCACCCGTGTGATACCACGGCGTTTGGGATAGCTGTCAAAACGCCCCTGCAGGTGAATGTTCACCAGTGGGTTAGCGACAAAATTAATCTTTGAAAGCTTCAGCAAGCGGAATAAGCGCGAGGTGTAGGCGTTGTTGTAGGAGTGCATCGCCGTGGTGTGGCTGGCGGTAACACGTTCGCCATTGCCATCACGATGTGCCAGTGCCGCCACGGTTTCGACAAAGCGCGATTGCTCATCATCGATCTCATCACAGTGCACATCCACCATGCGGTCATAACGGTTGGCGAGCGCGAAGGTTTTGTGCAGCGATTCCACGCCGTACTCACGCGTAAATTCGAAATGTGGGATGGCACCGACCACATCAGCACCGAGGCGCAGCGCCTCTTCCAGCAGGGCTTCGCCGTTGGGATAGGAGAGAATCCCCTCCTGCGGAAACGCCACGATTTGGATATCGATCCATGGCGCCATTTCCGCTTTCACTTCCAGCATGGCTTTCAGCGCAGTGAGTGTGGGATCAGAAACATCGACGTGGGTGCGCACATGCTGAATGCCGTTGGCAATTTGCCACTTCAGCGTCTGCTGTGCACGCTGTTTGACATCTTCGTGACTGAGCAGCGCTTTGCGTTCGGCCCAGCGTTCAATACCTTCAAACAGCGTGCCGGATTGGTTCCAGGCGGGCTGCCCGGCGGTTTGCGTGGTGTCGAGATGGATGTGCGGTTCGATAAATGGGGCACTTGCCAGCCCTCCTTCGGCATCCAGCGCATCATCCTGCTGCGTGATTTGCGGTGGCTGGGGGCGTAATGCCGTTATTTTGCCGCCGTTGATTTCCATCTGCCACAGACCCTGCTGGCCGGCCAGACGCAGGTTGTTGATCCACTTTAGTGTGCGATTCGCCATGCCTTCCTCCCGTTTTAAGCCACAGGTTAAGCTAGCATGAAAATCTTTCCGTCTGTGCCATAGGTTTTTAGTCTGCCAAAATGACCATGCAAAAAAGCCCTCAGCTCAGTTTGTAGCAGCGACACTGATGGCAACCGATGCTGCACAATATCCAATCAAATAAGCCACTTATCATTTTCTTTCAAAATCAATTACATACCTCTAAATAGGTATATGGCCGTGCGCTTGATGTGCATCAATAAGCGGCTGATATTGCGCGCTATCGTAAGCGCAGATACCGCAATTTTTGAGGCAAGCATGAGCAAGCACAGTGTCGTGATTATTGGCAACGGCATGGTCGGCCACCGCTTTATAGAAGAACTGATCGATAAAGCCGAGCCCGGCCAATTCGCCATTACCGTCTTTTGTGAAGAACCGCGCGTCGCCTATGACCGTGTCCACCTTTCCGCCTACTTCTCCCATCACACCGCTGAAGAGCTGTCACTGGTTCGCCCCGGCTATTACGAAAAACATCAGGTCAACCTGCTGATCGGTGAACGGGCGATTACCATCAACCGCGATGAAAAACTGATTCACTCCAATACCGGTCGCGCGGTGCATTACGACACGCTGATTTTTGCCACCGGCTCTTATCCGTGGATACCGCCGATAAGAGGCGCCGAAGGCAGTGACTGCTTTGTCTATCGCACCATCGAAGATCTCAACGCCATAGAAGCCTGTGCCCGCCGCAGCCAACGCGGTGCCGTGATTGGCGGCGGTCTGCTAGGTCTCGAAGCGGCAGGCGCACTGAAAAACCTCGGCATCGAAACCCATGTCATTGAGTTCGCGCCCGGATTAATGGCGGAACAGCTGGATGCGCAAGGTGGCGAGCAACTGCGTCGTAAGATCGAACAAATGGGTGTGCGCGTGCACACCGGCAAAAATACCCAGCAAATTGTGCACCACGCTAAAGGCGGTAAGACGCTGGAATTCGCCGATGGCAGCGCGTTGGATGTCGATTTCATCGTGTTCTCCACTGGCATTCGTCCGCAAGACAAGCTGGCAAAACAGTGTGGGCTGGAAATCGGCCAGCGTGGCGGCATCGCCATCAACGACCGCTGCCAGACGCGCGATCCGGCAATTTATGCCGTCGGCGAATGCGCAGCCTGGCAGAACCGGCTGTTCGGCTTAGTCGCGCCGGGCTACAAAATGGCACAGGTCGCCAGCGATGCGTTGCTGGGACGCGACAGTGCCTTTTCCGGTGCCGATATGAGCGCCAAACTTAAGTTGCTGGGCGTGGATGTCGGTGGTATCGGCGATGCGCATGGCCGCACGCCGGGCGCGCGCAGCTATATGTGGCTCGACGAACAGAAACACATTTACAAACGCCTGATCGTCAGTGAAGACAATCGCACGCTGCTCGGCGCGGTATTGGTCGGTGACACCAGTGATTACGGCAATCTGCTGCAGCTGGCACTCAACAACATCGCACTGCCCGACAATCCCGAAGGTTTGATTCTGCCCGCAGGCAGCGGCGAGAAACCGGTATTGGGAGTCGATTCCCTGCCGGATAGCGCGCAAATCTGCTCCTGCTTCGATGTCAGCAAAGGCGATATCGTCAACGCGGTGCAAGGCGGTTGCCATACCGTGGCGATGCTGAAAAGCGAAACCCGTGCCGGCACCGGCTGCGGCGGCTGCATTCCGCTGATCACTCAGGTGCTCAACGCGGAACTGAGCCGTCAGGGTATCGAAGTCAACAATCACCTGTGCGAGCACTTCCCCTATTCACGCCAGGAGCTGTATCACCTGATTCGTGTCGAAGAGATCACCTCCTTCGATGCGCTGCTGGCGAAATACGGCCAGGGTTATGGCTGTGAAGTGTGTAAACCCACCGTCGGTTCGCTGCTGGCCTCGTGCTGGAACGATTATGTGCTCAAACCACAACTCGCGCCGCTACAAGACAGCAACGATCTGTTCCTCGGCAATATTCAGAAAGATGGCACCTACTCGGTGATCCCACGCTCGCCCGGCGGTGAAATCACGCCAGAAGGGTTGATGGCGATCGGTGCGGTGGCGCGCCAGTACAACCTTTACACCAAGATCACTGGCTCGCAGCGTATCGGCCTGTTCGGTGCTCAGCGCGACGATCTGCCCGCCATCTGGTCGCAGCTGATTGATGCCGGATTTGAGACCGGACAGGCGTATGCCAAAGCGTTGCGCATGGCAAAAACCTGCGTGGGCAGCACCTGGTGTCGCTATGGCGTCGGCGATAGCCTCGGTTTCGGTATCGAGCTCGAGAACCGCTACAAAGGCATTCGTACACCGCACAAAATGAAGTTTGGCGTCTCGGGCTGCACGCGCGAATGTGCGGAGGCGCAGGGCAAAGATGTCGGCATTATCGCGACGGAAAAAGGCTGGAATCTGTATGTGTGCGGCAATGGTGGCATGAAGCCACGCCACGCCGATTTGCTGGCCGCGGACCTGGATCGCGATACCCTGCTGACTTATCTCGACCGCTTTATGATGTTCTATATTCGCACCGGTGACCGCCTGCAACGTACCTCGTTGTGGCTGGAAAGCATGGAAGGCGGTATCAACTATCTGCGCAGCGTGATTATCGATGACAAACTCAGCCTGAATACGCAACTGGAAGCTGAACTGGCGCGACTGCGGGCTGAAGTCGAGTGTGAATGGGCTGCGACGGTGAACGATCCCCGGCAGCACATCCACTTCAGCACCTTCATCAACAGCGATCAGCGCGATCCGCTGGTGCAGCACGTCGCTCAGCGCGATCAGCACCGTCCGGCAAGCCCTGCCGAGCGTATTGCCATCACCCAGATTGAGGAGATAGACGCATGAGCCAGTGGCATTCCGTATGTGAACTCGAACAAATCCTGCCGGCCACCGGCGTCTGTGCGCTGGTGAAAGGTCAACAGATTGCCATCTTCCGTCCGCACGATGATGAGCAACTCTATGCACTGAGTAACATCGATCCCTTCTCCGCCGCCAGCGTGCTGTCACGGGGTTTGATTGCCGAACATCAGCACACACTGTGGGTCGCCAGCCCACTGAAAAAACAGCGCTTCCGTTTGAGCGACGGCGTCTGCCTGGAAGATGCCACCCGTTCCGTGGCGAGCTATTCGGTGCGCGTCACGGCGGGCCAGGTCGAAGTGTGTGCCTGACAGAATTCCTTCACTTTATGAGACGTCACTATGTTTACTGACACCCTGAACACCTGCGCCAACAACGCAGCACGCATTGTGCGTACGGCGCAACACAGCCCACTGGCCTTCTGGATCAGCTCGGCGATGGCAGGCGCTTACGTCGGCCTCGCTATCATCCTGATTTTCACTCTCGGCAATCTGGCCGATCCAGCCTGGCGGCCGCTAATAATGGGCGCGACCTTTGGTATCGCCCTGACGCTAGTGATCATTGCGGGGTCGGAGCTGTTTACCGGCCATACCATGTTCCTCACCGTCGGCGTTAAAGCCGGGACCATCAGACAGGGCCAGATGTGGTGCGTACTGCCGCAAACCTGGCTGGGTAACCTGATTGGCTCGGTGTTTGTCGCCCTGCTCTACTACTACGCAGCCGGTGCAATGCTGCCCAATTCAGGCGCACTGATTCACAGCGCGGCGCTGGCGAAAACCACGCAGCCCGCCATGGCGCTGTTCTTTAAGGGTGCGCTGTGTAACTGGCTGGTGTGCCTGGCGATCTGGATGGCGGTGCGCACCGAAGGCACGGCAAAATTCATTGCCATCTGGTGGTGCCTGCTGGCCTTTATCGCCTCCGGCTATGAACACTCTGTCGCGAATATGACGGTCTTTGCACTGTCGTGGTTTGGTCAGCATAATGCCGACCTGACCTTGAGCGGCATCGGTCATAACCTGCTGTGGGTGACGCTGGGTAACATGTTCTCTGGCATGGTATTGATGGGCCTTGGATACTGGTACGCCACGCCACAGGCTCAGCGGCCGCAAGTGGCGCCACAAGCCACTGCGCTCAAATCGGTTTAACGTTTCTAAGCCCGCACATTGCGGGCTTTTTTGAGGATGAGCGATGGACTATTTTCCGCTGTTTTGCCGTCTGCGAGGCAAGCGTTGTTTATTGGTCGGCGGCGGCGATGTCGCCGAGCGCAAAGCGCGCCTGCTGCTGGATGCCGGTGCCGATCTGCACGTTGGCGCAGTGCAATTCTCTCCTGCGTTTCAGCAGTGGGCTGAACAGGGAAAGTTGCACCTATTGCCCGGCACATTTGAAGAGCAGTGGCTGGAGGGCTGCTGGCTGGTCATTGCCGCCACCGACGATGACGCTGTGAATCAGCAAGTGGGCGATGCTGCCGAACTGCGCCGCATCTTCTGCAATCTGGTGGATGCGCCGCAGGAAGCCAGCGCTATCATGCCGTCGATTGTCGATCGCTCCCCGCTGATGATTGCGGTGTCATCCGGTGGCCGCGCTCCGGTGCTGGCGCGCCTGATGCGGGAGAAGCTGGAAGCGATGCTGCCGCAGCATCTGGGCCAACTGGCTTCACTCGCTGGCACACTGCGCAGCCGGGTGAAGAAAACCTTCGCCAGCATGGGACAGCGCCGGGCATTTTGGGAGCGCTTCTTTGCCAGCGATCGTCTGGCGCAAACGCTGGCGAATGGTGACAAGCCACGCGCCGATCATATCGTTGATACGCTGTTCGATGCGCCGCTCTCCCAACAAGGTGAAGTGGTGCTGGTGGGCGCGGGTCCAGGCGATGCCGGATTATTAACGCTGAAAGGTTTGCAGTGTATCCAGCAGGCCGATGTGGTGGTGTATGACCGTCTGGTGTCCGAACCCATTCTCAACCTGGTGCGCCGCGATGCTGAACGCATCTTCGTCGGTAAACAGGCCGGACATCACTGCGTGCCGCAGTCGCAAATCAACCAGTTACTGTTAGAGCAGGCTCAGAGCGGCAAGCGCGTGGTACGGCTGAAAGGCGGCGATCCCTTTATTTTCGGTCGCGGTGGTGAGGAATTAGAAGTACTGGCACAGCACAACATTCCGTTTAGCGTGGTGCCAGGTATTACCGCCGCCTCCGGTTGTGCCGCCTACAGCGGCATTCCGCTGACGCATCGCGACCATGCGCAGAGCGTGCGCTTTGTCACCGGTCATCTGCAACAACAGGGCGAAATTGAGTGGAGTAAGCTGGCGGCAGAGCAGCAAACGCTGGTGTTCTATATGGGGCTGAATCAGGCACCCGAGATCCAGCGCCAGCTGTTGCAGCATGGCATGGATGCGGCGATGCCGGTCGCCATCGTGCAGAACGGCACCACGCCAGAACAACAGGTGGAAACCGCGACGTTAGCCGAACTCAGCACGCTGGCGCAGCAGTTTGCCAGCCCGGCGCTGATTATCGTCGGGCGCGTGGTCAGCCTGCGCCGCCAGTTGCGCTGGTTTTAAACATAAAAAAACGGCGAGTCGTCACAACTCGCCGTTCATAGGTCAGGCAGCTAGCTGATTAAGGCTGAGCCACAAAACCCACCGCTTCATAAACTTTCTTCAGCGTTTCCTGCGCCTGCGCACGGGCCTTGGTTGCGCCATCACGCATCACCTGATTCAGGAAAGCTTCGTCATTACGGAAACGATGATAGCGCTCCTGCAGCTCAGTCAGCATGCCGGAAACCGCTTCCGCCACTTCGCCTTTCAGGTGGCCATACATCTTGCCTTCGAATTCCTGCTCCAGCTGCGGAATCGACTTACCGGTGACACCAGAAAGAATATCCAGCAGGTTAGAGACACCGGCTTTTTCTTTCACGTCGTAACGCACCACTGGCGGCTCGGCGGAATCGGTGACCGCGCGCTTGATCTTCTTCACCACCGCTTTGGTGTCTTCCAGCAGGCCAATCACGTTGTTACGGTTGTCATCCGACTTCGACATCTTCTTGGTCGGTTCCAGCAGCGACATCACGCGTGCGCCTGATTTCGGAATAAACGGCTCAGGGATTTTGAACACATCGCCATACAGCGCATTGAAACGACCGGCGATATCGCGGCTCAGTTCCAGATGCTGCTTCTGATCTTCGCCCACCGGTACCTGGTTGGTCTGATACAGCAGAATATCGGCCGCCATCAGAACCGGGTAATCGAACAAACCCGCGGTGATGTTTTCAGAATAACGCGCGGACTTATCCTTAAACTGCGTCATACGGCTCAGCTCGCCAAAGTAGGCATAGCAGTTCAGTACCCAGCTCAGCTGCGCGTGCTCAGGCACATGTGACTGTACAAAAATGGTGCTTTTTGCTGGATCAATACCGCAGGCAAGGTACAGCGCCAGGGTATCCAGCGTGGCTTTGCGTAGCGCAGCCGGATCCTGACGAACGGTGATGGCGTGCAGATCGACGATGCAGTAAATGCAGTGGAAATCATCCTGCATCTGCACCCACTGACGCAGCGCACCCATATAGTTGCCAATGGTCAGTTCACCGGAAGGCTGGGCGCCGCTGAAAACGATGGGTTTGCTCATGTTATATCCTGATAATTACAGCCCGAGAGCGGGCAAAAGTTCGCTAAAAGTATCGAGAGTGAGATCGGGTTGGCTGGCGGCAATCGGCTCGCCATAGTTGTAGCCAAATGTCATACCGACATTAGGTACACCCGCAGCCTGAGCTGCGTGAATATCATTACGAGAATCACCAACAAACAGTAATTCTTTTTGCAGTACGCCAAAGTGACCCAAAACAAGGAAGATCGCTGCCGGATGGGGCTTTTTCACTACCACATCATCACCGCCAATAATCAGCGTGAAGAAATCGGCAATGCCCAGCGATTGCAGCAAAGGCGCGACAAACGGCGTCGGCTTGTTGGTGACGATGGCCATCGGCAAGCCTTTGGCGTGCAGCGCCGCCAGCGTCTCTTTCACCTGCGGAAACAGCGTGCTGCCCGCTTCCACCGTTTCGGCGTAGTACTTATCGAACAACGAGCGCGCGTCGCGCTGCTCCTCGGCGTGCGGTTCACGGCCTAGTGCCCAGGTCAGCGCACGTGTCATCATCACATCTGCGCCATTGCCAATCCAGGTGGAGGCCAGCGCAACGCCGGGCGGCGGCAACTGCAAGTCGCCTAAAGCATGATCAATGGCCTGTGACAGACCCGGTGCGCTATCGACCAGCGTGCCATCGAGATCAAACGCCAGCGCGCGGATATCAGTGAAATGAGCCATTAACTTTCTCCAGTTCGCCGCGCATTTCGTCGATCACTTTTTTGTAATCGGGGTGACCAAAGATCGCTGAACCGGCCACAAACATATCCGCACCTGCCGCCGCGATCTGACCGATGTTATCGATCTTCACACCACCGTCCACTTCCAGACGGATATCGTAACCGCTTTGATCAATGAGACGACGCGCCTGACGCAATTTGTCCAGCGTGCCGGGAATGAAGGATTGACCGCCGAAGCCAGGGTTCACTGACATCAGCAGAATGATGTCGAGTTTATCCATCACGTAGTCGAGGTAATCGAGCGGCGTCGCCGGATTGAACACCAGTCCCGCTTTACAACCGTGCTCTTTGATCAGTTGCAGTGTGCGGTCAACGTGCTCACTGGCTTCAGGATGGAAGGTAATGTAAGTCGCGCCCGCTTTAGCGAACTCTGGAATCAGTGCATCCACCGGCTTCACCATCAGATGCACATCAATCGGTGCCGTAATGCCATAGTCGCGCAGCGCTTTCAGCACCATTGGCCCCATGGTCAGATTAGGCACATAGTGGTTATCCATCACGTCGAAATGCACCACATCCCCGCCTGCTGCCAGCGCTTTGGCGGTATCTTCGCCCAGGCGAGCAAAGTCAGCAGCAAGAATTGAAGGGGCCAGCAAAAATTGTTTCATCCGATTCTCCCAATTTTGTGCGCCAGCCAGAGCTGGCGTAATGCGTTGGTCGCGGACGAAACAGGCTAGCGGAAAAGCGCCAGCAGTTCGTCAACCTGAGTGCGACCACTTATGCTTCGGCTGATGGAACGCCGGGCTTTGACTACGTGTAAAACCGCATTCTGATACCACTCACGCGTAAGCAGCGTGTCGTGGTTGGAAATCAGCACCGGTATGCTGTTTTCATGTGCCAGCTTATTTGCCAGCTCGGCCAGATGCTGCTGCTCGCGCAGGCTAAAGCTATTGGTGTGGTACGCGGTAAAGTTCGCCGTCGCCGACAAGGGCGCATACGGCGGATCGCAATAAACCACTGAGCCAGCAGGGGCGTTGTTCAGAGTAACATCGTACGATTCACAGACAAAGGTCGCTTTTTGCGCCCGTTCGGCAAACCACAACAGCTCCGCTTCCGGGAAGTAAGGTTTGCGATAACGACCAAAAGGCACATTGAACTCACCGCGCAGATTGTAACGGCACAAACCGTTATAGCCATGCCGATTGAGATAGAGAAACAGTAATGCACGCTGATATTCATCTTTGCTGGCGTTAAAGGCCAGACGTTGCGCGTAATAGGTCTCTGCGATATTACCTTCAGGCGTGAACAGCTGCCGCGCGTCTTCAATAAACTCAACCGTGCGGTTTTTAACGATGTTATAGAGATTGATCAGGTCACCGTTGATGTCCGCCAGGTGATAGCGATCATAATCGGTGTTGAGGAACACGGAACCGGCACCCACAAAAGGTTCGACTAAACAGTCACCTTGTGGCAAATGACGACGGATATCGTCAAGCAGCGGGTATTTCCCTCCGGCCCATTTAAGGAAAGCGCGATTTTTCTTCATGCTGTCGTGGTTATTACATCTTAATTATGGGCTGTGGTGGAACCGACAGCAGCTTTGCGCTTTAAACGGGGCCGCATGATCGCAGCCCCACATCAATTACTGACTTTCTTTCTTCACCTGACTCAACGGTTTTACCCACGGATTTGCCGCACGAACTTCAGCAGGCAGTGATGCCACTGCGCGCTTGGCATCGGCTGGCGTAGCGTAAGCACCGCTGACCAACACATACCAGGGCTGACCGTTACGCGTGGTTTTATACACGTGATAACCGCTCAGATTTTGTTTCTTCGCCCAGGCATTCAGGCTCTCTTCTTTCGACGCACCGCTCAACTGCAGCGTGTAGCTGCCACCGGTTGGCAGTGACTTACTGGCACCGCTGCTGGCAATCACAGGTGCATTGTGAGCGGCGGTGGTATGTGTTTTATTCTCTTTTGCTCCGGCGACTGGTTTCGACGTGGCCGGCGCTTTATGCGCGGTGTTGCTGTGCGTTTCACGTGAACCGTTGCTATTAGCACGCGCAGGTGTTTCAGAGCGCATCGCCGGAGGCGTTATCGCTTTACCGTTACCGCTCACCGTAGCAGGCGCAGTGGGCAGTGAACTGTTGCCTTGCGCACCCTGTGCGGCGTTATCAACCTGACCTTGCTGGTTGCTCAACGCACTGTTGAGATCGCCCGGCAGCGTCACACGTTGCTGATTGGCTGGCGTATCGACAGGCGCAGCCTGTGTCGGTGTTGAAGACACCGCTGGCATAGAAATCGAGTTGGAATCGCTGCTTGCTGGCGAGGATGATGCAGCTGACGTCTGTGGTGCGTTTCCTTCCGCTGAAGGCGTGGCGTTTTGCTGGCCGCTCATGGACGTCGAGCCGGAAAGGTCGATGTTCTTTTCACCGCCGGTTGCCGTTGGCGCCGCATTGCCATTATTAGCAGTGGTCGCTGGTTTCTTTTCATCTGGACCGGTCAATGCCGAACCGATGCCCAGTACTACCAACAGCAGAACCAGGATGCCGATCCCCATCATCATATGCTGACGAGAAACAGGTACCTTCACTTTCGGCGCAGAAGACGTTTTGCGTGGCCGCGTAGGACGGCGGTCACTGGCATCAGGTTTTAACTCGTCTTCCGGTTTGAACTCATCCATCTAGCCTCCTCCGTAAAACAGCACGCTTCCCACGCACCGCATCACCACTCACTGCTTTATCCGTGAAACTTCAAGCTGAAACGACGTTAGCTGCATCCTATCATCCAGACATCTCACTGATGTCAGCGCCTGGAACGCATGCGATGGCCACCTTGCTGCAGCTCAACTTATTCCGGATATCTTCAGTATTTTATACAATCGTTAATCGCAGCCAGCACCATATCATGTGCCACACCTGCGCGCACTTCAGAGCGGCCAATTGCGAGAGGCAGCACCAAACGCATTTCACCCGCCAGCACTTTCTTATCGCGCATCATGTGCGGAAGATACTCTTCTGCTTTCATGCTTTCCGGGCCGTGCACCGGTAAACCGGCACGCAGAAATAGCGCGATAATGCGATCGGTATCCGCTGCAGAAAACTGTCCCAGACGTTCAGCGGTTCGCGCAGCCATCACCATGCCTGCCGCAATCGCTTCGCCATGCAACCAGTTGCCATAGCCCATGTGTGCTTCAATCGCATGACCAAAAGTATGGCCCAGATTGAGCAGTGCGCGTTGACCGTTTTCACGCTCATCGGCGGCAACCACTTCAGCTTTGAGTTCACAGCAGCGACGGATGCAGTAGGCCAGGGCTTGCTGATCCAATGCCAGCAGCGCATCAAGATTCTGCTCGAGCCACTGGAAGAATTCCCCGTCGAGGATAATGCCGTATTTGATCACTTCTGCCAGACCAGACGCCAATTCGCGCGCCGGCAGCGTAGCCAGGCAATCGGTATCGACCACCACTGAGGCTGGTTGGTAGAAGGCACCAATCATGTTTTTGCCCAGCGGATGGTTGACGGCTGTTTTACCGCCGACCGAAGAGTCGACCTGAGACAGCAGCGTTGTCGGTACCTGGATAAAGCGCACACCGCGTTGATAGCTCGCAGCAGCAAACCCAGTGAGATCACCAATCACACCGCCGCCGAGCGCAATTAACGTGGTATCACGTCCATGCGGTTTCTGCAGCAGCGCGGTGAAGACATCGTCCATCACAGCGAGCGTCTTGTACTTTTCACCATCAGGTAAAATCACCTGATCCACCTTCACGCCCGCCTGCGAAAGCAGTGCTGACAGCTTGTCGAGGTAGATCGGGGCAAGCGTCTCATTGGTCACCAGCATGGCGTTATCGCCTGCTTTTAGCGGCCAAAAAGAAGCCGGATCGTTAAACAGTCCGGCAGCGATGGTGATGGGGTAACTACGATCCCCGAGTGAGACAGTGATCTTCTCCATGATGACCGATACCTATTGCTGAGCCGTCAGGGCGCTGGATTAATTTTTTTCCAGCATGTTGATGATCTGATTGGCGACAACTTTTGCACTTTGATCGTCAGTGCGAATAGTGACGTCAGCGATCTCTTCATAAAGTGGATTACGTTCGCCAGCTAAAGCTTCCAGTACTTCGCGCGGTGGCTCTTCAACCTGTAACAACGGACGTTTTTTATCACGCTGTGTACGAGCAAGTTGCTTCTCGATAGTCGTTTCAAGATAAACGACCACGCCGCGGGCGGAGAGACGATTGCGGGTTTCACGGGATTTGACAGAACCACCACCGGTCGCCAGGACAATGCCTTGTTTCTCGGTGAGTTCATTAATGATCTTCTCTTCGCGATCGCGGAAACCGTCTTCGCCTTCCACATCAAATACCCAGCCTACATCCGCTCCGGTACGTCGCTCAATTTCCTGATCGGAATCGAAAAATTCCATATTGAGTTGCTGAGCTAACTGACGACCAATAGTGCTTTTGCCGGCACCCATCGGCCCAACCAGAAAGATATTGCGTTTCTCTGCCATTTTATCGGTATTACTAAGAATTCGTTGATGATACCCCGCGTTCAGCATAGTGCTGGCGGGACAGGAACTGAGACCTCATGAGCATTAACAAGAGTCAGACGGAAAATTATCTCAACACTCATGGCCGTTTGGCAACCGAATAAATTGCCCCCGGCGACCTTGTAACAGGACCGGTCTGTGGTTCGCGAGACGGTAACGCCCCTCCTGTTTCCTTCACACTTCAAGCAGCATGCGCGTTGGCTGTGTCTTTTCATCCCTGAAACTTACAGAAATAAGCTTAGAAATGAACGCTTTCACCACCGCGCTTTAACTCAATTTATTTAAGGAAAATATATTCTGACGCCAGTATCGCTTGTGACTGACGCCCATCGGAAGGTTATCCTGCCGCGTTCCGCTACACCGTTTTAAAAATCGCTAAACCTTGTAAGCTAATTCCTGCCCTGCGTCAACGCAGATGGCAAATCAGAGTGAATTTTCCGCTTTATCCGGCTGTAAGCGCTGCTTCCCTGACCAGTCTGGGGGTAATGAAGATCACCAACTCCTTCTTTTTATGTTCTTTGGTTTGCTGACGGAACAGCGTTCCCAATAGGGGCAGTTCACCCAACCAAGGTACCCGCTGCTCGGTCTGCATGCGCTGTTGTTGAAAAATCCCGCCCAGCGCCAACGTTTCGCCATCACGCAGCGTCACCTGGGTTTCAATTTCCTGCTTATCAATACTCAGCACGCTGCTTTCACCCACGTTCAGGCTGCGCCCCGGCATGTTCTGGCTTAAGCGCAGTTTTAACTGAATCCGTCCATTCCCCAGCACCATGGGCGTCACTTCCATCCCTAACACTGCCTCTTTAAATTCAATCGCCGTTGCACCACTGCTGCCCGACTTCACCTCGTAAGGAATTTCGGTTCCCTGTTTAATGGAAGCGGTTTGCTGATGAGAGGTAAAAAGCCGCGGACTGGCGATGATTTCAATTTGGTTCTCCTGCTCAAGCGCGCTGAGTTCCAGATTTAGCAATCCGCCACTGACCTGACCCAGCGTAACGCCCGCACGCAAAGCAGGATTATTCACCGCCAATGGGATCTCCAGCTGTGGATGATGCAAGGCTGCCGTCACACTTTGGGCAGGTGCGGTGTGCCAGTTCACCCCCAGCTCACGCAGATGTTCTTCATTGATAGTGATGATGTGGGCAGACAACTCGACCTGTTCGAGTGGCATATCCAGCGCGCGCAACCAGCGCGAGGCGTCACGCAACGCGGCGGCGGTGTCACGCAATAACAAGCTGTTGGTGCGGCTATCGACCGTGACACTGCCGCGTGAAGTGAGGAGTGAACGCTCCGCTTGCAGACTACGATAGACATCGCTGGCATTGGCGTAATGCAGCGTGACGGACTGCTGTTCGAGAGGAAGTTGCTGTTGCCGCTCCTCATGCTCTGTTTTCGCCTGTTGTGTCTGCATCTGTTGCCAGCTTTCGGGATAAACCAGCAGCACGCCCTCTTCCTGCACTACGGTGAGTTTTGCCAGCCGGGTCACCAGCGCCAGTGCGCGTTCCCATCCTACATTTTCCAGACGCAGTGATAAGCGCCCTTCAACGCCAGGTGCAATCAGCAGGTTGGTTTGTTGATAATCTGCCAGCGCCTGCAAAATACGTTCAACGGGGGCATCATCAAACACCAGGCTTAAGCGTTCTTCATTTGCCTGCAGGGGCAGGCTCAAACTCAGGCACAGCAGTAGTGTCATCCATTTCATAATATCCTCCTTTTATAGACCAGATGATTTGCTGCGGTGGGCAGCTTTGCGCGACATGCAAGGTCATGCTATTCGCGGTTAATGCTGCCACCTGCCAGCTTGAGCGCGGTAACCGAGCCGAAGGGCCAAGCCGATGATTTTTTCCTTCTGGTGAGCGTAGCCAGGCAACATAGCGCGTGGGAGTACCGATAATGCCCTGCAACCGCCAGCCATCAGGTTCAGCTACCTGCATCCGACATTGCACCTCGGGCAGCGGCTGAAAGGGATCGCGTGCCAGCGTAAAGCCGCTCCACAGCACTAACAGCCATGCACTATGGCGCATCTCCATCCTCCAGCCACAGCTGTGTGTTCAGCGCTCCCTGCTCTTCTTTGAGTTCAAAGCGCTGCGGTACAGGCAGGCGAGTCAATGACAGCTCAGAAAACAGCGGAACAAATTGCGTCCAGCCGAGTCGCAGCTGTAACTGCTGCGGCTGATTATCCGGTAGCCAGCTTTCCAGTTGATCGCCGCGCGCGGTGATCAAGGCTTCAAGCGTAACTTGCTCAGTGACGCCACTCATGGGTTGCTGTAACCGTGCGATTTCCTGTTCGAGTACGTTGATGGCAGGTCGTGCAGCCAATAGCTGCTGACGCTGCATCACCTGTTGTGACATCACCGCCTGCTGGCGTAATTGGGCAGCATGAACCTGTTGCTGCGGGCGAAGCAAAATCCACCACGCCATAAGCATCAGCAGCAGGGACATGCCTAACAGGCAGGCAATCCGCCACATCAGGGCTAAAGCGAGCCAGCGCTGTAATGCATCATTCACCAATGTTCTCCTGCATCCGCGCGCGCAAGACAAATCGATAGTGCCCAGCGGTTTGGCGCTGCACGCTGGCCGGTTTAACCGCGGCAAACAGCGGCTGCCGCATCAATTGATGACGAAAATCCTGGATCGCCATCATGCTCTGCGCCTGCCCCTCGAACAGCAAGACGCCCTGGCGCCGCTCCACCCGCTTGAGCCAAAGCGTGTCCTGCATCAACATTGGCAAGCGCAGCCAGAACTGTTGCCAGCGCTGATGCTCATCCTTTTTACGCTGCCGTATCAGCTGCGCTTTTAATAGCTCATCGCGTTGCTGCAGCAGCAGTTGCTGTCGCGTCAACTGGCGTTGCAACGCTTCATGCTGTTGGCTGATCACCGCCAACGTCCTGTGCATCTGGCCCTGTGTCTGGCTTCCGCGCCACCATAACGACAGCACCATCATTACAGTCGCCAGCAGGACGCATCCCAGCAGGGAAAAACTTTGCTGGCGGCGGCGCTGCTGCAACCGGACGCGCCAGGGTAATAAATTGACGGCCAGCATCATGCATCCTCCGGGCGCAGCGCCAGACCCAGCGCAATGGCAAATTCCCCTTCGTGCGCGGGCAATGGCGGCTGCCGGTAATGCAGTAATGAAAGCGGTTGACAGTGCGCCACGCTGGGTTCAGCCAGGCTGTAGGTCGAGGTGCAAAAGATGGAGGATGCCTGAGGGAAGGTTTCACGCAGTTTCGCCAGCGTTAGAGGCTCTGTGGCCGCGCCTGATGTGCCCGGCTCACCGGCTAACGTCCATAGCCAGTGATCGCTAAGCGGATGGATTAAAAGTTGGTCACGATGCAGCGGCATGCGCATGGCGATTTGGGTCAACGCCAGGCTGCTCAGTTCAAAGACATCGGGTCGCAGGCCAGCCTCCTTTAACGGCGCCAGCCACTGCGCAATCACTTCACGCCGAGCCGCCGTAATGCACAGCTGCGTTGCATTGCGTGCCGAGCGGTAGTCAATCGACAGCGTGGCGGGTTCAACCGGAAACAAGCGTGGTGCCGAGGATGCCACATAACGGCTCATTGCCGGCTCACTGAGCGAGGTTTCTGGCAGCGGCAATGTTCGCTGCAACACCAGTTGCGGGGGCAAGCCAACTCGCAGTGAATAGCGTTTCGGCAGATGGCGCTGCCAGCGCGTCAACATCTCCTGTAACAGTGGGGTAGTTTGCAACACGCCGTTGCGTAACGTATCGTGCGGCAGCGGTTGCTGCCACCAATGGCGTAACTGCCAGCCATGACGTCGGCGTTCAATGCCCAGGGCGCAGAGTTGCCCGTTTTGGATGTCCAATCCAATTTGCCAGCGCTGAAAAGCCATATGCGCGATCTCCTTATCTTTTAAGGTAAAAAAAGAGAGACCCTCAATCTTTCGAGTGGCGGCAAGGCAGAAAACGAGCTATTACTCAGGCGCTTACCGAAGTCAGCGTCTAAGGTGAGCTCGCGCAGCCGACGTAGCTGCCGCTCGAAGTATGACGGGTATATCAAAGCGTCAGGCTTGCCTTTATACTACCGCGCGATTGTTTATAAACTGCCCAAACGACAACAGATGGGAATTCTCAGGTGAAGTTCGTAAAGTATTTATTGATTCTTACAGTGTGTTGCATTCTGCTGGGAGCAGGCACGGTTTATGGTTTGTACAAATACATAGAGCCGCAGCTGCCTGATGTGAACACGCTGAAAGACGTGCGTTTGCAAACCCCAATGCAGGTTTACAGCGCGGATGGCGAACTGATCGCCCAGTACGGTGAGAAGCGCCGCGTGCCGCTCACCTTGCAACAGATGCCGCCTGAGCTGATCAAAGCGTTCATTGCAACCGAAGACAGCCGTTTCTATGAGCACCATGGTGTCGACCCGGTGGGCATTTTCCGTGCTGCCAGCGTCGCGCTGGTGTCCGGCCATGCTTCGCAGGGTGCCAGTACCATTACCCAGCAGCTGGCACGTAACTTCTTCCTTAGCCCTGAACGCACGCTGATGCGTAAGATCAAGGAAGCGTTCCTGGCGATTCGCATTGAACAACTGCTGAGCAAGGATGAAATCCTTGAGCTCTACCTCAACAAAATTTATCTGGGTTACCGCGCCTATGGTGTCGGAGCGGCTGCACAGGTCTATTTCGGTAAGCCGGTTGATCAGCTTTCGTTGAGTGAGATGGCGATGATTGCCGGTCTGCCGAAAGCACCGTCAACCTTTAACCCGCTTTACTCTCATGCGCGCGCGCTGGCGCGTCGTAATGTGGTACTGGCGCGTATGCTTGACCAGAATTACATCACGCAGCAGCAATATGATGCCGCGCGCAACACGCCGCTGGTCGCAACCTATCATGGTCCCGAAATTGCCTTCTCCGCACCTTATCTGAGCGAAATGGTGCGCCAGGAGATGGTGAAACGCTACGGTGACGCCGCCTACGATGATGGCTACAAGGTTTACACCACCGTCACGCGTCATCTGCAGGAGGCCGCACAGCAAGCTGTGCGCAATAACGTGATGGCGTATGACATGCGTCATGGTTATCGCGGCCCGACTAACGTGCTGTGGAAAGTGGGCGAAGCAAGCTGGGATAAGAGCCGCATTCAAAACGCGCTGAAAGATCTGCCGACCTACGGTCCACTGAATGCCGCCGTGGTGACCACTGCCACGGCCGATGAAGCCACCGCGATGATGAAAGACGGCAGCAGCGTCTCTCTGAGTATGGCGGGCGTTCGCTGGGCGCGTCCTTACAAATCCGACACGCTACAAGGCCCGACGCCGCGCAGCGTGACGCAGGTACTGCAGGCAGGCCAGCAGATTTGGGTGCGTAAAGTCGATAACGACTGGTGGTTAGGTCAGGTGCCGCTGGTCAACTCGGCCCTCGTCTCGCTCAATCCAGAAGACGGTGCGGTACGCGCGCTGGTCGGTGGTTTCGACTTCAACCAGAGTATGTTCAACCGCGCGACACAGGCACTGCGTCAGGTCGGTTCAAACATCAAACCGTTCTTGTATACCGCCGCGATGGACCGTGGACTGACGCTGGCTTCCATTCTGAACGATGTGCCTATTTCACGTTGGGATGCGGGTGCCGGAGCCGACTGGCGCCCCAAAAACTCACCGCCGACCTATGCGGGGCCTATCCGCTTGCGTCAGGGCCTGGGTGAGTCGAAAAACGTGGTGATGGTACGTGCGATGCGTGCGATGGGTGTGGATTACGCCGCAGAGTATCTGCAGCGCTTCGGCTTCCCAGCACAGAACATCATCCATACCGAATCACTGGCACTGGGTGCGGCTTCGTTTACCCCAATGCAGGTGGTGCGCGGTTATGCCGTGATGGCTAACGGCGGCTTCCTTGTCGATCCTTACTTCATTACCAAAATTGAGAATGAACAAGGCGGCGTGGTGTTCGAAGAGAAACCGAAGATTGCCTGCCCACAGTGCAATCTGCCGGTGATCTACGGTGATACCAAAAAATCGCTGGCGTTGAGCGAAGAGAGCGTGGAAAACGTCGCGACCTCCGATCAATCGCAGAATCAGGCGGTGCCACAGCCGGAGCTGGAGCAAGTGCCTGCTCAGCCGCAACCCGCAGGTGACCAGCAATACGCACCGCATGTGATTAATACACCGCTGTCGTTCCTGATCAAAAGCGCACTGAACTCCAACGTGTTCGGTGAGCCAGGCTGGATGGGGACAGGCTGGCGTGCGGGTCGTGACCTGAAGCGTAACGATATCGGCGGAAAAACCGGTACCACCAACAGTTCAAAGGATGCGTGGTTCTCGGGTTACGGCCCTGGTGTCGTGACCTCAGTGTGGATTGGTTTCGATGATTCACGCGCGCTGGGCCGCTCGACCATGTCAGGCGCGATTCCTGACCAGATTTCTGGCTATGAAGGCGGCGCGAAGAGTGCTCAGCCTGCCTGGGATGAGTACATGAAATCTGCGCTGGATGGCGTGCCGGTACAGCCGCTGACACCGCCAGATGGCGTTGTCACTGTGACGATCGATCGCGGTACGGGCAAGCTGGCCAACGGTGGCGGCAATACCCGTCAGGAGTACTTCATCAATGGCACTCAGCCAACGGAGTATTCAGTGCATGATGTGGGCACCACACTCATGGACAACGGCCAAAGCCACGAACTGTTCTGATAAAAAAGCCGGCGTATTCGCCGGCTTTTTTATTGCGTATTTGTCGTATTCAGTAGGTCAATCGACCCTGCTTCACCAGCCACTCACGCACCAGGAACAGCGCACTGACATTCCGGGCTTCACGGAAGTCAGGCTCTTCCAGCAACGCCAGTAGGTTATTAAGCGGCCAGCGGTGTACAATCAGCGGTTCAGGTTCATCCCCTTCCAGCTTCTCTTCATAAAGCACTTCTGCCACCACAATGTTCATTTTGCTGGAGAAGTAAGACGGCGCCATAGTGAGTTTACCCAGCGCTTCGAGTTTTCGGGCACCAAAGCCGGCTTCTTCTTTTAACTCACGGTCTGCGGCTTCAAACACGCTTTCGCCTGGGTCAATTAACCCCTTAGGAAAACCCAACTCATAGCTTTCCAACCCTACGGCATATTCCTGAATCAGGATCACATCATCACCCAGAATCGGCACAATCATCACCGCTTCCCGGTTGGAAGGTTTCATACGCTCATAGACACGGCGTGCACCGTTACTGAAAGCGAGATCAACCGCTTCAATAGTAAACAAGCGGGAGCGGGCCACCGCTTCCACGTTGAGGATGTCAGGTTTTTTCATTGGAGTTTTCATATCAGCCTCAAACTTAGCACAGCCTTGTGAATCGCGATGACGCCAGCATACCGAAGCCCGCAGCAATGTGCGACACGCAGCGCAGGGAAAGCATCGTGACACACATTTGCTTACGTCTGCTAACAACTTATTGTTATCTATACACTTAAATTTTCACAATAAGTCAATGGGGTTTTGTTAAATTCAGAAAATACCGATATTTAATTGAGTGCCCTGTGGTTAACATCCCATTAAGGAATAATCTAATAAATTATAATTCAATGATTTTGCGCGTTATTTTATCTGAGTTTTTTCTTGTAAGAATGACTTCTGCTCGCCAAAATTGACTGGTAATAATGGTTCCATCGGGAGCACATCGTAAACGTGAAGGCAGTTTTTTGGCTGGATTGAGCAAAGCATGAGCACTTTTATCATCATTCTGGCTGTCATGCTGGCCTGCTCTCTGATAGCAGGAATAGGTTATTGGTACGCTATGCGGCATCGTCCGCCGTTGGCGAAACCGCTGCCGTTTATAAGTCCCCCCTGCCGCAAACTCACTGATGAAGAACGTCACGCCGTTGAAGCGTACATTGCGTCCCTGGCGAAACAGCAAAAACAGAGTGCTGCCCGCTCCTCAAAGAAGTCGCGTGAGACCGAATCCCTGACGCTCACGGCGCAGAGCAACAATGTTTATCCCGTCACACGTTCCATCACTCGCTATGGCCTTTCAACGGATGATGCGCATCAATGGCGCTACTACCTCGATGAAGTGGAAGTACATCTGCCACCGCTGTGGGAGCAGTACATTGCGGAAGAGAATTATGTTGAGCTGATCCGCACTCAAACGCTGCCGCTGGTGATCTCACTCAACGGTCACTCGTTAGTAAACTATGCCGTAGAACAACCCGCCTTGCCGCCGCTGGTGCGCTCAATGTCGACCAACGCCTCTATTCGTAAAGAGGAGAGCGAAAATGTCGAGTTGCTGCAAGTGCGTAAAGAATCGCCGGAAGAGTACCGTCTATCGCGGCCGGATGGCACGCGCGAGGCCATTGTTATCTGCTTTGCCTTCCTGATGTTCTTCCTCAGCCTGGTGCTGCCCGGAAGCCTGATGCTGTGGATTGCCCTGTCAGCCTGCGTAATGATTGCGGTTAGCTTGTGGTTCCTTTACCGCTTCCCGGGTGAAAAAGGGCTGCGCGATGTGCACTGCTTGCGCGGAGCACCGAAACGCTGGGGCCTGTTTGGTGAATCCAATCAAGAGCAGAGCAATATCTCGCTGGGCATTATCGATTTAATTTATCCCGCCCACTGGCAACCCTATGTGGCGCACGATTTGGGCCAGGTGACGGATGTCGATATCTATCTGAATCGGCAAGTGGTGCGCCAGGGGCGTTTCCTCTCCCTGCACGATGAGGTTCGCAACTTCCCGGTTCAGCGCTGGCGCAAAAATCTGGTGCTGGCATGTGGTTCGCTGGTGGTGCTGGTGATGCTGTTTACCTGGATTCCGCTCAGTATGCCAATCAAGCTCAGCCTCGCATGGGTAAAAGGCACCGAAAGCATTGAAGTGAATAGCGTGGATAAACTCAACGCCCTGCCGCTGCACATCGGTGACAACCTGAAGGTGAGCGGAACCGGCATGTGTTCCGTACCGGGCAACTATCAAAGCAATCGCAGCTATGCGTATATGCCGTTCGATTGCTCAGCCATTTACTGGAATAACGCAGCACCTCTGCCGCAGCCGCAGTCGGATATCATCGATAAAGCTGCCGCTCTGCTTGATACCACCACACGTCAGCTGCATCCGGAAACCAACACTGATCCGAAACTCAATCCACAGCTCGCCTCCGCGATACAGAAATCGGGCATGATTCTGCTGGATGATTTCTCTGATTTAGTGCTGAAAACACAGGATCTGTGCAGCCAGCAGCAGGATTGCGTCCGGCTGAAAAATGCCCTGGTGAATCTGGGCAATGCTAAGGATTGGGATTCACTGATCCACCGCGCAGATTCCGGCAAGCTTAACGGCATGAACGTGCTGTTACGCCCGGTCAGTGCGGAAGCGCTGGAGAACCTGGTGAATACCGCGACCTCGACCTTCTTCTCGCGTGAAACCCGTCGTGCAGCAGAAAATCTGAATAGCCCACCACCGGGCGGCTTCCTGATAGTGAGTGATGAGGGTCGTCAGATGGTGAATCAGCCACAGCCTTCCGTGTCGCTGTTTGATCTTGATGCACCATCGCAATGGCGCGAATTGCAACGCATGTCCGCCATGCTGTTGCACACGCCGTTTGCTGCCAACGGCATCATTACCAGCATCACCACTGACGCTAACGGCACACGCCACATTGCGTTGCACAATGAACCGGATGCGATGGCGCAATGGCGATACCTCGGTACCGCATTATTGATGCTGGTGCTGATCCTCTGCGGCGTCACCAATGGGCTACTGGCCCTGCGACGTGTGCATCGTAATCGCCTGCGCATGGTGGAAATTCAGCAGTATTACGACAAGTGCTTCAATCACAATCTGAGCACTATGCAGAGCGTGCGCTCACTGTTCTGAGCCCTTCCCTTCTGTGCTACCCTGTCGCCCTATTTTTTTAGGGCGAGAGAGTATGACGATGACGCTAAACTGGTCCGGGATTGATACCGTGCTGCTGGATATGGATGGCACGCTGCTCGATCTCGCCTTCGACCGCCATTTCTGGTTGGAACACGTTCCGGAAACCCTGAGCCGCGAGCGTGATATCACGCTGGCCGAGGCACATCAGCTGATTCAGCAAAAGTATCAAGCCGTGGTGCATACGCTAAACTGGTATTGTCTTGATTACTGGTCGCAAGAACTGGCCTTAGATATCCGGGCCATGACATGGGAAAAACGTCACCGTGCCGCCATGCGCGAGGATACGTTGCCGCTACTCCAGGCACTACGTGCTGCGGGTAAACGCACCATTTTGCTGACCAATGCGCATCCGTACAACCTCGAGGTAAAGCTGGAGCAAACCGGTTTGGCTCCCCACCTTGATTTATTACTTTCTACCCATACCTTTGGGTATCCGAAAGAGGATCCACGTCTCTGGCAGGCCGTTCAGCAGCAAACTGCATTCGATAGCGAGCGCACGCTGTTCATAGATGACAGCGAAGCGATCCTCGATGCGGCGGCACGCTGGGGCATTCGCTGGTGTTTAGGCGTCAGCAATCCGGATTCCGGTCGGCCCGATCAATCTTTCCAGCGTCATGCTGCAGTGCGAGACTATCGCCAGTTGTGTGAAACGCTGCGTTAAAGCAGGAGCCGCAATGAAAGAAAAAACCAGCGAAGGTGTCCGCCTCGATAAATGGCTGTGGGCTGCACGTTTTTATAAAACGCGCGCGCTGGCTCGCGAAATGATCGAAGGCGGTAAAGTGCATTACAACGGCCAGCGTAGCAAGCCGAGTAAAACCGTGGAATTGCATGCCGAGTTAACGCTGCGTCAGGGCAACGATGAGCGAACGGTAGTGATCACCGCGATTGGCGATCAACGTCGCCCTGCTACTGAGGCGCAAGAGATGTATGCGGAGACCGCCGCCAGCATTGAGAAGCGTGAAAAAACGGCGCTGGCGCGCAAAATGAATGCCCTGACCATGCCGCACCCCGATCGCCGCCCGGATAAAAAAGAGCGCCGCGATCTGATGAAATTTAAATTGTCGGGCGATGAATAACCGTCGCCCCAACGAGAGAAACACTATGTCTGTTCAAGATCAACTGCACCGTTACCTGTTCGAAAATGTCGCCGTTCGCGGCGAGCTGGTCAACGTATCCGAAACCTGGCGTGAGATTGTCAAAAACCACGACTACGCCGAACCAGTGAAAAACCTGCTGGGTGAATTGCTGGTCGCGACCAGCTTGTTGACCGCAACGCTGAAATTCGATGGCGACATCACTGTTCAGCTGCAGGGCGATGGTCCACTGACGCTGGCGGTGATCAACGGCAATAACAATCAGGAATTGCGTGGCGTTGCACGCGTGAAGGAAGATGCCGTCATCGCGCCGGGCAGCAGCCTAAAAGAGATGGTGGGTAACGGTTATCTGGTGATTACCATTTCACCAGAAAAGGGTGAGCGTTATCAGGGTGTTGTTGGTCTGGAAGCCGATACGCTGGCTGGCTGCCTGGAAGATTACTTCATGCGTTCTGAGCAGTTGCCAACTCGCTTGTTTATTCGTACCAGCGACAAAGGCGCCGCCGGTATTCTGCTGCAGGTGCTGCCTGCGCAAGAGCCAAGCCAGGATGATTTCAATCATCTGGCGACCCTGACCGAAACTGTGAAGAGCGAAGAGCTGATTGAGCTGCCTGCGACGGATGTGCTGTGGCGCCTGTATCATCAGGAAGAGGCCACGGTGTTTGATCCGACCCCGGTCAGTTTCAAATGCACCTGTTCACGCGAGCGCTGTGGCGAAGTACTGAACACACTGCCGGTTGAAGAAGTGGACGAAATCCTTGCAGAGGATGGCAAGATCGATATGCACTGCGACTATTGCGGTTCGCATTATGTTTACGATGCCGTAGACATTGCTGCGATTCGTAATTCACCTACAAATAACAGCGATCAATTGCACTAATTCCCCTACGGGCGGCATCGCCGCCCGCATTTCTGTCAGGAATTAACCCATCAACTTCCGCGTAATTTAACTAACTTACACTGACTTTAGTTTCTTAACTGGCAGAATTCACTGCTTGTCACGTTCCAGCTCGCATTTTTAACTCTCTTCACTTTTACGCCCTGCTCAGACGTGTACACTGCGCGCGATCTGCCCTGTCCGGCCATGCACGACAGGACGCAGACACCCTCATAAAAATGCTATGAAGCATCGATCTAAGGAGCAGCCACATGCGCGTTCACGGCCTGACATCGCAAGACCTTGCCGCTTTGGGCATTAGCGGCACCACAGAAGTGGTGTACAACCCTGACTTTGATACGCTGTTTCAGGAAGAAACCCGCCCGGAACTTGAAGGTTATGCGCGAGGCACCCTGACGCAGAGCGGCGCCATTGCCGTGGATACCGGTATCTTTACCGGACGTTCGCCAAAAGATAAGTACATCGTGCGCGATGACACCACGCGTGACACCTTGTGGTGGAATGATGTCGGCAACGGTAAAAATGACAACCAGCCGCTGTCGCAGGAAACCTGGCAGGCGCTGAAAGATCGCTGCACCGCACAACTTTCTGGCAAACGTCTGTTTGTCATCGACGCTTTCTGCGGTGCGAATCCGGATACCCGCCTCAGCGTACGTTTTGTGATGGAAGTCGCCTGGCAGGCGCATTTCGTCAAAAACATGTTTATCCGCCCTGATGAAGCCGAGCAGGCCTCCTTTAAGCCGGATTTCGTGGTGATGAACGCCGCGCAGTGCACCAACCCGGACTGGCAGGCTCAGGGTTTACACTCTGAGAACTTTGTCGCCTTTAACCTCACCGAACGCATGCAGCTGATTGGCGGCACCTGGTACGGCGGCGAGATGAAGAAAGGCCTGTTCGCCATCATGAACTACCTGCTGCCGCTGAAAGGCATCGCGTCAATGCACTGCTCGGCGAATGTGGGTAAAGCGGGTGACGTTGCGGTGTTTTTCGGCCTGTCTGGCACCGGTAAAACCACGCTGTCCACCGATCCCGATCGCCAGCTGATTGGCGATGACGAACACGGTTGGGACGATGATGGTGTCTTCAACTTCGAAGGTGGCTGCTACGCCAAAACCATCAATCTGTCGGAGAAAGCTGAGCCGGAGATCTATCGTGCTATCCGCCGCGATGCACTACTGGAGAACGTGGTGGTGCGAGCGGATGGCAGCGTTGATTTTGCCGATGCCAGCAAAACAGAAAATACGCGCGTTTCCTATCCCATTGAGCACATTGAAAACATCGTGCAGCCGGTCTCCAAAGCGGGCCATGCGCAGCGCGTGATTTTCCTGACCGCTGATGCCTTTGGTGTACTGCCGCCGGTTTCGCGCTTAACGCCAGAACAGACCCAGTACCACTTCCTGTCGGGCTTTACCGCCAAGCTGGCCGGTACCGAGCGCGGTGTCACTCAGCCCACCCCGACGTTCTCAGCTTGCTTCGGCGCGGCCTTCCTGACGCTGCATCCAACGCAATATTCCGATGTGCTGGTGAAGCGCATGGAAGCAGCGGGAGCTAAAGCGTACCTGGTTAACACCGGCTGGAACGGCAGCGGTAAACGTATTTCACTGAAAGATACCCGCGCCATCATCAATGCGATTCTGGCGGGTGAGCTGGACGACGTAGCGATGGAAACACTACCGGTATTTAACCTGCAGATGCCTGCGACCCTGGAAAAAGTCGATGATGCGATTCTGGATCCACGTCGCAGCTGGCCGGATGAAGCCGCGTGGCATGAGGCCGCGCAGGGTCTGGCGCAGCGTTTTGTCACCAACTTTGAGAAGTATACCGATAACGATGCCGGCAAAGCGCTGGTTCAGGCTGGCCCGCAGTTGTGAAGTGAATGAGCCGCCAAATGGCGGCTCATTGATACTCAGTCTTAAGCGGCGTGATTTTTCAACTGTGGTGCTGAGGGCTACGCAGCCAGTCGCGGATGCCTGCAGGCGAAACAGTCATCGCTCCACATTTATCTGAGCGAAGCGTTAACTGTGATGCGTGCTGACTAACGCCGTACCGTTATTCTCCGGTATCGGCAACCACGCGCGAATGCGCAATCCGCCATGTTCGCTCTCACCGATCTCCAGCGAGCCTTCATGCGCGTCGATAATACGCTGCACAATCGCCAACCCCAAGCCGGTGCCGCTGGTGCTGCGTGCGCTATCGCCACGTACAAAAGGCTGGAACAGATGCTGAAGCTGATCGGGCTTAATACCCGGACCATCATCTTCCACCTGGAACCAGGCGCGATTCAGTTCCTGACCGCTGCTGACTTTGATCCAGCCGTTACCATAACGCGCGGCATTCACCACCAGATTCGCCACGGCACGCTTAATTGACAGCGGATTGATATCCAGCATCAACTCTTCCGGCATCACCGCATTCTCAATCTCACGCTCATAGCCGCTTTCCGCCGCCACCACTTCGCCTAACACGCTGTTGAGATCGGCGCGTTCGGTCTGCATCTCCTGCCCGGTGCGCAGATAGTCGATGAACTGCTCGATGATGGCGTTGCACTCTTCGATATCTTTATTGATCGACTCGGCCAGATAGCCATCCTGTTCACTCATCATCTCGGTGGCGAGACGAATGCGTGTTAAAGGGGTGCGCAAATCATGACTGACACCCGCCATCAGCAGCGTACGGTCATCGGCAAGCTGTTTGACGCCCGCCGCCATCTGGTTAAAAGCTCGTGTTACGGAACGCACTTCCGATGCGCCATACTCACGCAGCGGAGGAGGAATGATGCCTTTACCGACCTGAAGCGCTGCATGCTCCAGGTCGACCAGGGGTCGGTTCTGAATGCGGATAAACAGCCAGGCACCGCCGATCGCCAGCAACATAATCGCCAGGGTGTAGCGGAACAGTGGCGAGAAATCGCCCTGATGGATTTCAGTCAACGGCACACGCACCCAGATGTCTGGCGACAACCAGGTTTTCAGCCAGACCACGGGGGAATTCTTGTTAACCTCGACACGGACATCGGTCGGGCCACCCAGCTGTTGCGCCATCTGCTCGCTAAGGAATTCGTAATGCTGTGCCCAGCGCAGACCACTCTCTTCCGCCGCCGCGTTGGTGTACAACGAAATACCCAGTTCACGATAAATTTCACGCCGGAAGGCAGGTGGCACTTCCAGTTGCGTGCCATCTTCCAGCTGCAGTCGATCGGTCATCAACATACGCACTTCGTAAGCGAGGACTTTATTGAACTGCTGCAAACTTGGAAGAATGGCGAAATTCAACACCACCAGATAGGTCGTTACCAGGCTGACGAACAGCAAGGTAACGATCAATAACAGGGTGCGGGCAAACGAACTGCGAGGAGAGAAGCGCAATCGCCTCATGCTTTACTGCCGTCCGGAACGAAGACGTAGCCAAGACCCCAAACGGTCTGGATGTAGCGTGGATGCGCCGGATCTTCTTCTACCATGCGGCGCAGACGGGAAATCTGCACGTCGATAGAACGTTCCATCGCACTATATTCACGGCCACGCGCCAGGTTCATCAGCTTATCGCGTGATAACGGTTCGCGCGGATGGCTCACCAGTGCTTTCAGCACTGCAAACTCACCGCTGGTCAGCGGCATTGGCTCATCTTCACGGAACATTTCACGCGTGCCGAGGTTCAGTTTGAACTTACCGAAGGCGATAACCGCTTCTTCCTGTGAAGGCGCACCTGGCAATTCATTGGCCTGACGGCGCAGCACGGCACGAATACGGGCCAGCAGTTCACGTGGGTTAAACGGCTTTGGAATGTAGTCATCAGCACCGATTTCCAGTCCGACAATACGATCCACTTCTTCGCCTTTTGCCGTCACCATAATGATCGGCATCGGGTTGCTCTGGCTGCGCAAACGGCGGCAAATGGACAAGCCATCTTCGCCTGGCAACATCAGATCCAGCACCATTAAATGGAATGATTCACGAGTTAGCAGACGATCCATCTGCTCGGCGTTGGCGACACTGCGCACCTGAAAGCCCTGCTCGGTGAGATAGCGTTCGAGCAGTGCGCGCAAACGCATATCATCATCGACGACCAGAATTTTGTAGTTCTCTTGCATTGTTCAACTCCCAAAGGCGCCATTGCCTGAGTCAATATTGTGTAAAAAAGATGCCTGCATGTGACAGTTATTAATGGTTTATATTCTAGCCGAAATTGTTACAAAGCATATTAAACAGCAGCTTATATTTAATTTAAGCCCTGAAATGCGCGTTGTCTCCCGCTTTTTATCGGGGCTTTCCAGCCGCTTAGCGCTAATCCGAAAATTTACGCGGTTTTCTTTTCGAAAATGGATCACCGGGCCGAAGACCGCTCGTTATCACAGCATTTGGGGCCATTTGGCTTAAGTCGACAGGCCAGAATCATTCGATGGGCGACCATTCGCAGCATAATATCTGGCTCTTTTCGTTTTCAGTGCTCATCTGCTCTCGGAACAATACGCATCTCGCGCCAGATAAGGCCAGTGTTAAATAAAGTCTGATTAATCAGACACTAATAAGCACTTTCTTCCCACACAACGATCTCAGAAACTGCAAGGGTTCCTGCTGATATTGCGCATCTTTGGAGAGAGAAAAATGAAAAAATCTGCGGTCTTGCTGAGTGTACTGGTGCTGGTCAGCCTTTCTCAGGCTCATGCGGCCACCAGCGCGGGTGAAGCGGCGGGAGCCCAGGCCTCCACTACCGCCAAAGGCAATTCAGACGCGATTGGTGTGGGTGCCGTGGGTGCACTGTTAGGGGTGGCACTGGCAACCATGGGCGGCGGTGACAAAGGCACCAGCAGCACATCGACCACCACCGCGACCACGCCAGGCAAATAATCCAAATCTTTCAGGCGCGGCAATGCTGCGGCGCTTCCCCTTTTACGCCAGCCCATTTCGCCACCGGAGAATAAGTTGCACCCAAGGCTTTTTTACCCAAGCCATTATTCTCCGCCTCTTTTTTACTCTGGGTTCTTCACATACTCGATGCAGTTAACAAACCAGACTTTCTGTCCTTCCGGCGTATTCACCACGACTTCGTCATCCACCTCTTTCTTGATCAGCGCACGGGCCATCGGTGAATCAATGGAGATGTAATCCTTAACCGCATCGCCATAGATTTCATCCGGCCCCACAATGCGGAATCGCTTTGCATCACCCTGTTCATTTTCCACCTCAACCCAGGCACCAAAGAACACCTTTCCTTCCTGTTGCGGCGCATAATCGACAATTTTCAGATCGGCGAGGCATTTGCGCAGATAGCGCACACGGCGGTCTATCTGCCGCAACAGGCGCTTGTTGTAGGTGTAATCGGCGTTTTCTGAACGATCACCAAGGCTAGCCGCCCAGGAGACAATTTTTGTGATTTCCGGACGCTTCTCGTTCCACAAATGGTCGTGTTCGGCACGTAATTTGTTATAGCCTTCGCGGGTAATCAGTTGGGTTTTCATGACGTCTACTCGTGATAACAAGGTATCGTTACTGCAAAGAGGCCAACAATAAGCGACTGCTTTGCTCTCAGCAAGGTGTGCACAGCGATGTGCGCGCTGCATTCAGAAAAAGACGGATTCACCTGTCCCCGGCTGGCAATTTGCCGCCCCAATCCGTATAACTGTCCCCTGTTTTCCAACCCTGTGTAAGCATTGTTAATGATGATGAAAGATTCACTGAGCCAGATTATCGCAAGTGAGCTGAAGGCTCGCGCCGACCAGGTTGACGCCGCTGTAAGCTTGCTGGATGAAGGGAACACCGTGCCGTTTATCGCACGTTATCGTAAGGAAGTGACCGGTGGGCTGGATGATACCCAGTTGCGTCAGCTGGAGAGCCGCCTTGGCTATCTGCGTGAGCTGGAAGATCGCCGCCAGTCAATTCTGAAATCCATCGACGAGCAGGGCAAACTCACCCCAGAACTCGCCACGGCCATCAATGGCACGCTGAACAAAACTGAACTGGAAGATCTGTATCTGCCTTATAAGCAGAAACGTCGCACGCGTGGGCAGATCGCCATCGAAGCGGGCCTGGAGCCACTGGCTGAAACGCTATGGAGCGATCCTTCTCAGGAACCCGAGTCATTGGCTGCAAGCTATGTGAATGCGGATAAAGGCGTCGCCGATGTGCGCGCAGCGCTGGATGGCGCACGTTATATCCTGATGGAACGTTTTGCCGAAGACGCCACGCTGCTGGCAAAAGTGCGTGATTATCTGTGGAAAAACGCGCATCTGGTAGCGCGTGTGGTGGAAGGTAAAGAGGAAGAAGGCGCGAAATTCCGCGACTACTTCGATCACCACGAACCTCTCAGTACCGTTCCTTCTCACCGTGCGCTAGCGATGTTCCGTGGTCGCAATGAAGGCGTGCTGCAACTCTCTCTGAACGCCGATCCACAATTCGAAGAAGCGCCGCGCGAAAGCCACGGTGAAACGCTGATCGCCGATCACCTGCAACTGCGTCTGAACAATGCTCCGGCAGACAGCTGGCGTAAAGCGGTGGTGAGCTGGACCTGGCGCATCAAAGTGCTGCTGCATCTCGAAACCGAACTGATGGGCACCATTCGCGAACGCGCAGAAGATGAAGCGATTAACGTATTCGCCCGCAACCTGCACGATTTGTTGATGGCGGCTCCGGCAGGCATGCGCGCCACCATGGGCCTCGATCCGGGCCTGCGTACCGGCGTGAAAGTCGCCGTGGTGGATGCCACCGGCAAACTGGTGGCACATGACACCATCTATCCGCACACCGGGCAGGTGGCGAAAGCCGCATCGGTTGTGGCAGCACTGTGCATCCAACACCAGGTGGAGTTGGTGGCGATTGGTAACGGTACCGCTTCACGTGAAACCGAGCGTTTCTTCCTCGACGTGCAGAAGCAGTTCTCGCAGATCAACGCGCAGAAAGTGATTGTCAGTGAGGCTGGTGCATCGGTCTACTCCGCATCGGAACTGGCCGCGCTGGAATTCCCGGATCTGGATGTTTCCATTCGCGGCGCCGTCTCCATAGCGCGTCGCTTACAGGATCCGCTGGCCGAGCTGGTGAAAATCGATCCGAAATCCATCGGTGTCGGCCAGTATCAGCATGATGTGAGCCAAAGCCAACTGGCGAAGAAGCTGGATGCGGTGGTGGAAGACTGCGTAAACGCCGTCGGCGTGGATCTGAATACCGCTTCAGTCGCCTTGCTGACGCGCGTGGCAGGCTTAACCCGCATGATGGCGCAGAACATTGTCACCTGGCGTGATGAGAACGGCCGCTTCCAGAATCGCCAGCAGTTGCTGAAAGTCAGCCGTCTTGGGCCAAAAGCTTACGAGCAGTGCGCCGGCTTCCTGCGCATCAATCACGGCGATAACCCGCTGGATGCCTCCACCGTGCACCCGGAAGCTTACCCGCTGGTCGAACGTATTCTGGCCGCGACTGAACAGGCGCTGAGCGAGCTGATGGGCAATCCGGGTGGGTTGCGTGATCTCAACGCGCGCGACTTCACCGACGAGCGTTTTGGTCTGCCAACCGTCAACGACATCATGAAAGAGCTGGAAAAACCGGGGCGCGATCCGCGTCCGGAGTTCAAAACCGCACAGTTTGCCGAAGGCGTGGAAACGCTGAACGACCTGCTCCCGGGCATGATTCTGGAAGGCGCGGTCACCAACGTCACCAACTTTGGTGCTTTCGTGGATATCGGCGTGCATCAGGATGGTCTGGTGCACATCTCTTCACTGTCAGACAAGTTCGTCGAAGATCCCCATCAGGTGGTGAAAGCGGGCGATATCGTCAAAGTGAAGGTGATGGAAGTGGATATGCAGCGTAAGCGCATCGCCCTCACCATGCGTCTTGACGAACAGCCCGGCGAGAGCAATGCGCGCGGCGGCAATAATCGCAGCAGCGGCAAAGAGAATGCACGTCCCGCCGCTAACAGCAAAGGACGCGGTAAACCTGCCAATGCACCTGCAGGTAACAGCGCGATGGGTGATGCGCTGGCAGCAGCATTTGGCAAAAAACGCTAACGCCCAGCCCTGAATAACGCGCGGAGACAGCTTCGCTCCGCGCGTACACATTTGATAAATCCCCTCATCCGTCTACGCTGAAAAAATCCGTGTGAAAAAATGACCTTCCGCGTGGCCCAACGATCTGATGGACATAATCAACGCCCTACTTGATGAGATTTACGCAGGCCGCTTCCCCGTCGCCGCACGTGAGCGTCTGCTTTCCCACATTCGTGCAGCGCGAGATACCGCTAAACTGCCACGCAAAGCCCACTGGGATGAAAAGGATGTGGTGCTGATTAGCTACGCGGATCAGTTCCGTGAATCCGATCAGCCCACGCTCGCCAGCTTCTCGCTCTTCTATCAGCAGCATCTGCAATCCACTTTTAGCCTGGTGCATCTGCTGCCGTTCTTTCCCTACTCTTCCGACGATGGCTTCTCCGTGATTGATTATCACCAGGTGAATCCTCTCTGTGGCGAGTGGCAGCATATCGCAGCGCTGCACAGTGAAACCCGGCTGATGTTCGATTTCGTCTGCAACCATATGTCGGCGCACAGCCAATGGTTTCGCCACTTTCTGGCGCAGGATCCCGGCTGGGACGACTTCTTTATTAGCATGCCACCGGCCACCGATCTCAGCGCCGTGACGCGTCCCCGCACCTCGCCGTTGCTCACGCCCTTTGAGATGGCTGATGGTGAGACATGCTTTATCTGGACCACATTTAGCGCCGATCAAATCGACCTTAACTTTGCCAATCCTGAAGTGCTGATTCGCATGGTCGACGTATTGCTGGATTACCTGGACAAAGGCGCCGATTACGTTCGCCTTGATGCAGTGGGATATATGTGGAAGACGCCGGGTACAAATTGTATTCACCTGCCCAAGACCCACCTGCTGGTGAAGCTGTTTCGCGCCATCGCTAACGAAGTCGCACCGGGCACGGTGATCGTCACGGAAACCAATGTGCCGCACAAGGACAACATCAGCTATTTTGGTAACGGGCACGACGAAGCGCAGATGGTGTATCAGTTTTCACTGCCGCCGCTGGTGCTCCATGCCATTCATTCAGGGTCCGCACGCGCGCTGCGTCAATGGGCCAGCACGCTGGGCACCGGTAACGGCACCACCACGTTCTTCAACTTCCTTGCCTCGCACGATGGCATTGGCCTCAATCCTGCGCGCGGTATTTTGTCTGAAGTGGAGATCGTAGCACTGGTGCGAGATTTGGCGCTGGAAGGGGCGCTGGTGTCTTATAAAAACAATCCCGATGGCACCACCAGCCCTTACGAAATTAACGTCACCTATTTCGATGCTCTCAACCAGCAGAATGATGACGATGACACGCGTCTGCGCCGATTCCTGCTGGCACACGCCATTCTGCTCGCCTTTCCGGGCGTGCCGGCGATCTATATCCAAAGTATTCTGGGATCGCGCAACGACAATGAAGGCGTGCGCGCGGCAGGACACAACCGCGCCATCAATCGCCAGAAATACAGTTTGCGTGAAATGGAACAGTGGATCAGCGGCGATGACCCATTGCGTCAGCAGGTGTATGAACGACTCAGCGCATTGATCCAGCTGCGCACCCGCCAGAGTGCGTTCCACCCGGATAATGCGATGACGCTACTGGAGAGTGAAAATACCGTGCTGATGTTGCGACGACATGCGCCAGGCAGTGATGACGGGCTCTTGTGCGTGTTTAATCTCAGCAGCCGGGAAGTCACCACGCATCTGCCACAGACGCGACATTTTCAGGATGTGATCAGCGGCGAGAAGATCGACGGCAGCCAGCCGATGACACTGGCTGCGTGGCAATTTATGTGGCTGCGTGGATAAACTGCTGCACTTGCTGACAAAACGCATCAGGATGAGAGATAAAGGGAGCGTGGGCGGCCTTCTCCATCACAACCGATGGCGACGCCGGCCAGCGCGCATCGAGCTCCGCCGCAATGCGACGCGGCACCAGGCCGTCGAGTGCTCCATAGATACGCATAAACGGCAGCGCAAGATTATCCAGCGCCGTACGCAGATCGTCCTGTCGCAAAATCTCCAACCCACCCTCCAGCACCGCGACCGAAGGCATTGGCTGCGATAGCACCACGTCTTTGAGCTGACGTGCATCCTGGCGCGCGTTTTCCGTACCCATGGTTTGCAAGGCCAGGAAACGTTCTACGGTGCGCTGGAAATCATTGCTCAGCTGCTGCTGGAAGCTCTCCAGCGTCTCAGGCTTGATGCCCGGCCAATCCTCGTGCGCGGTAAAACAGGGCGACGACGCCACACTAATCAGCGCGGTGACACGTTCAGGCTGCGTCAGTGCAATCTGGCTGGCAACCAGTCCCCCCAGCGACCAACCGAGCAACACTGCACGCTCAGGAAGTTGTGGAAGCAGTTGTTGAGCCATGTCGGCTAAGGTCAGTGCACCAAATCCCTGGCTGCGGCCAAAGCCAGGCAGATCCACCAGGTGCAGACGAAAATGCGGGCTGAGTCGTGGAACAATGTTCTGCCACACTTCGGCATTCAATCCCCAGCCGTGCAGCAGCACAAGATCGCGATCGCCTGTGCCTGTGGTGTGCCAGTAAAGCGAACTCATCGGTTACACTCCCGAAAAGTGAAAAGAGGCCGCTATGCTATCAATCCCTGCCCTGTGTTGGCTATGCCGCCTGCCATTACAGATTGCCAGACACGGGCTATGCAGCCGCTGTGTGCAACAAATCCCGGCGCTGCCCGCGATCTGCCCCTGCTGTGCACTGCCGGCCAGCGGCACCCGATTGTGCGGCCGCTGTCTGCGTCGTCCACCGCCGTGGCACAGCCTGACTTGCGTGAGTGATTACCTGCCGCCGCTGAGCGATTGGGTCATCCAGCTGAAATTTTCTCGGGCAACCGCACTCAGAGTGATGCTGGCACGACTCCTTTTGTTAAAATTGTTAAATAGTCGCCGCGATAACCTTACGCCGCGCATCGATTTGGTGTTGAGTGTGCCGTTACATCGGCGTCGTGCCTGGCAGCGTGGCTATAATCAGGCTGAGCTGCTGGCAAAGCCGCTGGCACACTGGCTAGGTTGTGAATATCGTGCGGGGGTGCGCCGCAGACGGCGGGGGTTGGTCCAGCATGCGTTGCGCGCTTCTGCGCGGAAAAAGAATCTGCGCGGGGCCTTTTCCCTTGAAATGCCGGTGCGCGGACGCCATATCCTGCTCATCGACGATGTGGTTACCACCGGAAGCACGGTGGCAGAAATCAGCCGCATTTTGCTGGCGCAAGGCGCGGCCAGCGTGCATATTGGCTGCCTGTGCCGTACCTTGTAGAGCGTCGGCGTTGGGCGTATTATAACCAAGTAATTTAGTCAACTATTGAGCAATCGCCATGATCGTTATTACTGATGCTGCGCAAGAGCACTTCTCAAAATTGCTGTCAAAACAAGAAGATGGCACACAAATTCGCGTATTCGTCATTAATCCGGGTACGCCAACCGCGGAATGCGGTGTTTCTTACTGCCCACCCGATGCAGTAGAAGCCACTGATACTGAAATGAAGTTCGAAAAGCTGTCAGCCTATGTTGATGAGTTGAGCGCGCCTTATCTGGAAGATGCTGAGATCGATTTTGTCACCGATAACCTCGGTTCCCAGCTGACGCTGAAAGCGCCAAACGCCAAGATGCGTAAAGTGTCTGATGATGCGCCAATGGTTGAGCGCGTGGAGTATCTGCTGCAAGCGCAGATCAACCCACAGCTGGCGGGTCACGGTGGTCGTGTATCCCTGATGGAAATCACCGATGACGGTTACGCGATTCTGCAGTTTGGCGGCGGCTGTAACGGCTGTTCAATGATCGACGTCACGCTGAAAGATGGCATCGAGAAAGAGTTGCTGGCGGCCTTCCCTGAGCTGAAAGGTGTGCGTGACCTCACTGAACACCAGCGCGGCGAGCACTCTTACTATTGATTTTCTTGCGGCAGCGCTCCGGCGCTGCCGCAGATTTCTACCTCGCTTTGCGTCCGTCATTCACCGCTGTCAGAACTTGCTTCACGGCTTTGTCGGCAAACATCTCTTCCAGCGTGACACATAACTTGCGCCGCCAGTTGGGATACTCATCCACTGTGCCAGGCACGTTGACCGGCATTGTCATGCCGAGCCAATCTTCCGGCTGCAATCCCAGTAATGCGCTCTCCGTGCGGGCCAGGTAACGGTGCATCGCCACATTGATCGCCGGCGTCAGCGGTTGCTTCAACGCAGGTAGACGACTGCGAGCTGGCATGGCCCCCGCCAGCTGTAAAGCATCCAGCAATGCCTGCTTTTGTGCCGTGCGCTGCTGTTGCAGGGAGTGCAGCACACTATCGCGGTACATGCCGAGCTTTTCACCTAAAGCCAAATCTTCCGCCTGCCAGAATCCGCTCAACGTGGGCAAATCATGAGTACTGGCACTGGCAATCGACTGTCGAGGATAAGCCGAAGGCTGGCGGTAGCGGCCATCGCGCTCCTGTTCGAAGAACAGCACTTTCCACGAGAAAATGCCGTGGCTGCGCATCATGCGAACGATGATCGGCGGCACAATGCCCAGATCCTCGCCGATCACCATGCAGCGATGGCGCTGACTTTCCAGCGCCAGAATCGCCATCAAATCGTCCACTGGATATGACACATAGGCGCCTTTATCCGCTGTCTCACCATACGGAATCCACCACAGCCGCAATAACGCCATCACGTGATCGATACGCAACGCGCCGCAATCACGCATATTGGCGCGCAATAAATCGATAAAAGGCTGATAGCCGCGCGCGCGCATCTCGTGCGGATCAAGCGGCGGCAACGCCCAGTTTTGCCCCAATGGCCCCAGGCGATCCGGCGGTGCCCCCACCGAAGCCCCCAGCTTATACAACTGCGGGTCCTGCCAGGTTTCTGCGCTGTGCTGCGCCACACCGACCGCCAAATCCCGGTACAATCCCACCGTCATGCCGAGCTGCTGGCTACGCTGCCAGCAGGCGGCAAATTGCTGCTGCGCCAGCCACTGCAACCAACACCAGAATTGAATCTCGTCCTCATGTGCAGCACACCATTGCTGAACTTCTGGCTGATGGGCATTGCGCCAGGTTTCCGGCCATGACGCCCAACCCCACTCCTTCTCCTGCTGAGCGCTGCGTTCTGCCAGAATGCCGTCAAACGCCGCCTGATAGCGCAGATGATCGCCGCCCTCGGCGACAAATTGCAGGAATTCCTGCTCAGGCTGATAATGCTGCCAGGACAGGCGTAGCGCGGTGATTTTCAACTCAGCCACCGCTCGATAATCGACATAGTCAGTGGCGCGCGCGGCTTGCAGAGCCTTGCGCGTTTTGGCGAGTTTCCACCAGCGCTGTGCTTCAGCGCTTTGAGCGAATGCCGCCACCTGATTAACGTCGATATACAGCATATTCAGCCAGCGACGCGAGGTGGGGCTATAAGGGCTGGCGTGGTCAGGCTGCGCAGGATAAAGCGCGTGTAGCGGGTTGAGGCCAACAAAATCGCCTCCGTGAGCGGCGATCTGCTCCAGCATTTGCGCAAGATCGCCAAAATCACCGATCCCCCAATTGCGATCGGATCGCAGCGTATAAAGCTGCACCAGCGCTCCCCAGCGTTTGTCGCCTTGCGCTAGCGGTTCGGATAAATAGCAGCGACGTGGCGCGATAATAATGCGCGAGTGCCACTGCTGACGTCCTTGCCGCAAGGTCAAACGGTGATAACCCTGCGCCAGACGCGGCGGCAACGCGAAGGCTTCCCCCGCCTGTAGCGTGCCACTGTAAGTTTTGCCCCGTTCGGTCTCAAACTGCCAGCTAAACTCGCCTTTGCCCTGCGGGCAACACTGACGCGGACGGCGCGGAGTGAAAACCAGCACCGGTGGCAGTGGTGGCGTTTTACCTTCCGGCGTATTCATCACCGCCAGCAGTGCACGTTTGGTGTCGTCGCTAATGCGCACCCGCTCACCGTTCGCATTGGTAAAATCTACCGCAATACCCGCTTCCTGCGCGGCCTGATCCAGTTTGCTGAACGTCATCACGTCTCCTTGGGTGCAGTGCGCATCAATACGTATCCGACGAAAACCTTATCGAAACCATGTCGAGCGGCCATCAATAGCGAGCTGGAAATCAGCGCGCGGCCTGCCAGATGCGTTGCTGGTAATCGCGAATCGAACGATCGGAACTGAATCGCCCGGTGCGCGCGGTGTTGAGAATCGCCGCTTTAGTCCAGGCTTCCGGGTTCTTCCACAAGGCTTCAACCTGTTGCTGCGCGTCGAGATAAGCGTCGAAATCGGCCAGCACCAGCCAGGGATCGCCACCTTTGGTCAGGCTGGTGAGCAGCATATCGAATGCCTGCTTATCACCTTCGCTGAACTTGCCCTTCTCCAGATCTTTCAACAATCCATCCAGATACTTATTCTGCTTGCGCAGTTTTTTCGGGCTGTAACCGTTGGCTTTGAGCGCCTTAACCTCATCCACCGTATTGCCGAAGATAAAGATGTTCTTCTCGCCCACCGCTTCGGCGATTTCGACGTTCGCACCATCCAGCGTGCCAATGGTCAGCGCGCCGTTCAGCGCCAGCTTCATATTCCCGGTGCCGGACGCTTCATAACCGGCGGTCGAGATTTGCTCCGAGAGATCGGCTGCCGGAATCATCAACTCGGCGGCGGTAATGCGATAGTCAGGGATAAACACGACTTTTAACCGATCGCCGACTTTCGGGTCGTTATTGATCACTTCAGCCACTTTGTTGATGGCGTAGATGATGTTCTTGGCAAGGTAGTAGCCCGGCGCGGCCTTGGCACCGAACAGGAATACGCGCGGCACAAAGTCGGGATTATCAGGATTGTCCCGCAGCTGACGATAGCAGTGCAGCATATGCAGCAGGCTGAGGTGCTGACGTTTGTACTCGTGTAGCCGCTTAATCTGCACATCGAACAGCGCATCAGGATTCACATCAATGCCGGTCACGCGTTTGATGTATACAGTCAGGCGCAGCTTGTTCTGCTGCTTGATGGTGCGGAACTGCTGACGGAAAGCTTTTTTACGCGCATAGGGCGCCAGCCACTCCAGCGCATCCAGATCGTTGGCCCACTCCACCTGCAACGTTTCATCAATCAGGTTCGACAGCAGCGGATTGCACTGCTTCAACCAGCGGCGCGGCGTGATGCCATTGGTCACATTATGGAATTTGTTTGGCCACAGAAGGTGGTATTCCGGGAACAGATCCTTCACCACCAGCTCAGAGTGCAGCGCAGCCACGCCATTCACGGCGAAACAGCTCACCACACACAGGTTCGCCATACGCACCTGTCCATCAGCCACCACCGCCAGCTTTTGCCATGTCGCGCTATCGCCGGGCCACTGCTTCTTGACGATTTTTTTCAGACGCTGGTTAATTTCGCGGATGATCAGCATATGGCGCGGCAGCAGATCGCGCACCAGCGACTCATCCCAACGCTCCAGCGCTTCCGGCATCAAGGTGTGATTGGTATAGGCGAAAACGCGGCTGGTGATGTGCCAGGCTTCATCCCAACTCAACTGATGCTCATCCAGCAGGATACGCAGCATCTCCGGGATGGCGATAGTGGGATGCGTGTCGTTGAGCTGGATGACTTCAAAATCGGGCAAGGTGTGGATCGAGCGCCCGGCAAGATGGTGGCGGCGCAGAATATCGCCCACCGCACAGGCGCACTGGAAATATTGCTGCATCAGGCGCAGGCGTTTACCTTCTGCGTGATTATCATTGGGATACAGCACCTTGGTGAGTTTGTCAGCATCAATGCCGGGCTGTTCGGCCTGCAGGAACTTGCCATCATTGAACAGGGTGAGATCGAACGGATGCACGCTGGTGGCTTGCCACAAACGTAACGGCAGCGTCACACCATTACGGTAGCCGACCACCGGCAAATCCCAGGCTTCACCTTTAAGATGAAATTTAGGTCGCCACTGTAGCGAGCCATCGCTGTTTTTCTTCACTTTGCCGCCGATGCCAACCTGCACATCCTGCGCGGCGTTATGGCGAAACCACGGATAACTGTTGCGCTGCCAGTCGTCCGGCGCCTCTTTTTGCTGGCCATCGTCAAAGGTCTGGCGGAACAAACCGTACTGATAATTAAGGCCATGTCCCATCGCGGCCTGCCCGACAGTGGCCATCGAGTCCATGTAACACGCGGCCAGGCGCCCCAATCCACCGTTTCCGAGCGCCGGATCCACCTCTTCCTCCAGCAACTCACTGAGTTCTACCTGATGCGCTGCCAGCGCTTCCTTCACCTCGTCGTACCAACCCAGATTCAGCAAGTTGTTGCCGGTCAGGCGGCCGATAAGAAACTCCATCGACAGATAGTTCACATGGCGTTGGCCTGCGCGCGGTGTGGCGGGCGGCTGCGTGGCGAGCATCTCGGTCAGCACACGGCTTAATGCCTGCCACCACTGATGCGGTGTCATTTGCTGGGCGGAGGTGAGTCCAAGGTGCTGCCATTGGCGGGTAAGTGCGGCGTCGAAACGTGTTTTATTAAATTTTTGCTGCGACATATCAATCCCTTCGAGTCCGTTAACGGTAAAGACGGGCGAGCGCATAACCAGAAAGGATAAGTAAAGCCGGGGGCGAAGAAAAAAGCGACAGAGAAATGCGGATGGAGGGAAAAAAAGTGGATTTACGCGTGGCGCGCAACCAGATGCCATCCTGCGGGCGGCACAGCAACCGCCCCGACAGGATGGATTAGCAGAGTTCGAGATGGACTTCGTGTTGCTCAATCACCTTCAGCACGCTGGCGGGCGGCGTCTGATCGGTATACATGTAGTCAATCAGGCTCATATTCCCCAGGTTCACCATTGCATTACGGCCAAATTTCGAATGGTCCACCACCAACATCACGCAGCGTGAGTTTTCGATTATCGCGCGTTTGGTGCGGACTTCGTGGTAATCGAACTCCAGCAGTGAGCCATCCATATCGATGCCGCTGATGCCGAGAATGCCGTAATCGAGGCGAAACTGGGAGATGAAATCCAGCGTCGCTTCACCCATGATGCCGCCATCCCGCGTACGCACTTCGCCGCCAGCGATGATGACGCGGAAATCCGGCTTCGCCATCAGCAAAATCGCCACATTGAGGTTGTTGGTCACCACGCGCAGATTGTTGTGATTCAGCAACGCATGCGCCACCGCTTCCGGCGTAGTGCCGATATCGATAAACAACGTGGCACCATCCGGGATCTGGCTCGCCACACGCTCGGCGATGCGCGCTTTTTCCGCTGACCACATCATTTTGCGGTCCTGCCATGCGGTGTTTTCAGAGCTGGAAGGCAGCGCCGCGCCGCCGTGATGGCGCTGGATTTTATTCTGATCGGCTAGATCGTTCAGGTCACGCCGAATGGTTTGCGGGCTCACCTCAAAGTGATCCACCAGCTCTTCCGTACTGACATATCCCTGGCGTCGCACCAAATCGATAATGGCGTCATGACGTTGCGTCTGCTTCACATCTCTCTCCTCGGCTCAGAGCCGTTTTCTTTTTATACCTGCTACCGACGAGCCACATTGCGCGTATCGACAAACGCCATGGCCAGGCCGACCAGCAAGCCGGTGACATGTGCAGCGTTAGCAATCGACAGCCCAAAAGCGCCGTACCAGCCAATAATCAGCCATACAATAGCGAAGCCCATCAGACCACGCTCCAGATAAATGCCACTTTCGGGATCGCGCTCGCCACGCAGCCAGCAATAACCCATCAGCGCATACACCACGCCCGATAGTCCGCCGAACAGCACACCGCTGAATTTGGCCTGCATCCAGCCGCTCAACAGCGCGGAAATGAGCATAATCACAAACAGCTTACCGCTGCCAATACGCTTTTCCACTGCGCCACCGAGATACCACCACCACATCAGATTGAACAGGATGTGCAGCAGTGAGAAGTGCAACAACGCATGGCTAAACCAGCGCCACACCTGGAAATACTGTGAGGAGTCAGCAGGCCACGCCAGCCAATCCAGCGCCACATCATCACCGACAATCTGCATCATGATGAACACCGCCACGCAGGCGATCATGATCGTCATGGTGAGCGGGCCTGCGCGTTCACGAATATTCGCCCAGATGTTGCTGCGTTCATAGCGCAAGCCACTTTCGGTACTGCCTGTGTGCCAGCTGGCGGCCTGATAGCGCGGATGATTAGGGTCGCGTACGAACTGGGCAAGTTCGTTTTCAACCATCTCCAGTCTGCCTTCATCATCCAGCATAATGACATAGTGGCTTTCGCGCTCAATTCGCAGCGTGACGCCGCGCGTTGCCATGTAATCCACAAACGCCTGCGCCATACGTGGGTTGTTGAACTGTGTGATGCGCATCGTGCGGGTTCTCCTTCCTTTGTGTGATCGTCTCAGACGCTACCAGTATCTACCTGCGAGGGGAACACGGCGCGCCAGGCGTCAAAACCGCCATCGATGCTATACGCGGCATTGAATCCCTGCCCTAACAGGAACTGTGCTGCACCTTTGCTGCTGTTGCCGTGATAGCACATCACCAGCACCGGCAGCTCATGATTCGCCTGCGCGATAAAGTCCGCCAGATTGTCGTTCGACAGATGTAACGAGCCTGTCGCGTGGCCCATGGCATAGCTTTGTGGGTCGCGAATGTCCACCAGCTGCGCGCCTTGTGCCAGGTGCTCGTTAGCCTGCTGAACCGAAATACATTCGAAGTTTTCCATGGTGTCTCTCATAAGGTCGTCACAATTAGCGCCTAGTTTAACCTGAGAATCCGTCGCGATAACCTGACAAAAGTTATGGCTATGGATTTTTTTTCCTGCAGGAATGTTAGCTATATCACGCAAAAATGTTTTTATTGAGTTAAGCGCTGGCATCAATGTTGGTTTCCGATTATTATTACGCTCGAAAACGAACATTTTAGAACTATTCCGAACATCGGAGGAGATGACGTGGAAACCAAAGACCTGATCGTGATCGGCGGCGGCATTAACGGAGCCGGCATTGCAGTGGACGCTGCAGGACGCGGACTGTCAGTGCTGATGCTGGAGGCGCGGGATTTGGCCTGTGCAACCTCCTCCAACAGCTCTAAATTAATCCACGGTGGCCTGCGCTACCTGGAACATTACGAATTCCGTCTGGTGGGCGAAGCGCTGGCTGAACGTGAAGTGCTGCTGAAAATGGCACCGCACATTGCCTTCCCAATGCGCTTCCGCTTGCCACATCGCCCGCATCTGCGTCCGGCGTGGATGATCCGTCTTGGCCTGTTTATGTACGACCGCCTGGGTAAACGCACCACCTTACCGGGCAGTAAAGGCCTGCGTTTTGGCGCGGAATCGGCCCTTAAGCCTGAGATCACGCGCGGATTCGAATATTCTGACTGCTGGGTGGATGATGCGCGCATGGTCGTGCTCAACGCGCAGGAAGTGGTGAAACAGGGTGGCGAAGTGCGCACCCGCACCCGCGTCAACCGTGCATGGCGCGAAGGCGGTCTCTGGATGGTGGAAGCGGAAGATATCGATACCGGCAAAATTTTCACCTGGCGCGCTAAAGGCCTGGTCAACGCCGCTGGTCCATGGGTGAAGCAACTGTTCGACGATGGTCTGAAACTGAAATCACCTTATGGCATTCGTCTGATCAAAGGCAGCCACATTGTGGTGCCGCGCGTACACCGTGAAAAGCAGGCTTATATCCTGCAGAACGAAGATAACCGTATCGTGTTTGTGATTCCGTGGATGGACGAGTTCTCTATCATCGGTACGACGGATGTGGAGTACAAAGGCGATCCGAAAGAGGTGAAGATCGATGACAACGAAATCAGCTATCTGCTGAAAGTGTTTAACGGACACTTCAAACAGCAGCTGAGCAAAGATGACATCGTCTGGACTTATTCTGGTGTGCGTCCGCTGTGTGATGACGAATCGGATTCACCGCAGGCCATCACCCGTGATTACACGCTGGATGTGCATGACGACAATGGCCAGGCGCCGCTGCTGTCGGTGTTTGGCGGTAAGCTGACCACCTATCGTAAGCTGGCAGAGCACGCACTGGAGAAACTGGCGAAGTACTATCCCAACGCCGGCCCAGCCTGGACTAAATCAGCAGTACTGCCGGGCGGTGATTTCTCTGGCACCCGTGAAGATTACGCCGCAGGCTTACGTCGTCGTTATCCGTTTATCAGCGAAGGCATGGCGCGCCACTTTGCCCGTACCTACGGTAGCCGCACCGAAGAACTGCTGGCAGGCGCAAGCAGTCTGGCGGATCTGGGCGAGAACTTCGGTCACGAGTTTTATGAAGCTGAATTGCGCTACCTGGTGAAAAACGAGTGGGTGCGCGAACTGGATGACGCAATCTGGCGTCGTACCAAACAAGGTATGTGGCTGACAGAAGCCGAGCAGGCACGCATTCGTGAGTGGCTGGCGGTCAACGGTCAGAAACCGGCGCTGTCGCTGGCTTCATAATCCAGGCCAAATAGAAAGGCCGTTATCCTGCAAGGGATAACGGCCTTTTTTATTGTGTCTGACGGTCAAAAGAGCGCGATAAATCGCGCATCATTGAACTTATAAGCCGGTATTCTCGCGAATATATTTACGCGCTTTCACCGCATATTCGAACGGATTGGCCAGCGCCGGATCCTGTTCCGCTTCCACCACCATCCAGCCTTTGTAGCCGTAATCGTCGAGGATTTTGAACACCGGTTTGAAATCAATCACGCCGTCGCCCGGCACGGTGAAGGTGCCTTTCTTCACGCCATCGAGGAACGACAGTGATTTTTCACGCACTTCCGCCACCACGCTGTCACGCACATCTTTCAGGTGCACGTGGAAAATACGTGGCAGATATTTGGTCAGCACATCCAGCATCGCTTGCTGTGAGCCTTCGGAGTAGTAGATGTGGCCAGTGTCATACAGCAGGCCGACATTCTGATTGGTCGATTCCATAAAGCGATCGATTTCCGCTGGAGTCTGAATGCCGGTCCCCATGTGATGGTGAAGCGTTACGCGCATGCCCTTCTTCGCCGCGATCTCAGCCAACTCGTTGTAGCCTTCCGCTGTCAGACGCCACTCTTCGTCAGTGAAGATCGGCTTCTGCTCCAGCACTGCCAGCGTGGTGCCCTGAATGCTTTTACTCTGCTCAGAGCAGCCAATCACGCGCGCGCCCATGGCGTGCAGGAAGTTCATGTGCTGGGTGAACTCGTCGATGGTTTTCGCCTTGTCGCCGTTGGCGAAGAAGGTGCTGAACCAGGCATTGCAGATCTGAATACCGCGAATTTCCAGCATCGGTTTCAGCACTGCCGGATCTTTCGGATATTTGCTGCCGACCTCACTGCCGGTAAAGCCTGCCAGCGCCATTTCACTCACGGTTTGCTGGAAGGTGTTTTCGCTGCCCAGCTCTGGCATGTCATCGTTGGTCCAGCCGATTGGCGCAATCGCCAGTTTTACATTGTCTTTGTTCATTTCAATTCCCTGATTCTGAGAGAGAAGTGTTAGCGCACAGGCTCAGTTATTTGGCGTAAAAGTCTGGACGCGCTGGCATGGTCACCGGCTCGATAGCGCCGCTGTTCTGGGCTTTATGGCAGGCATCCGCCGCAACGGAGGCAGCAAAACCATCCCAGGCGGAAGGCCCGGTCAACTTGCCCGCCGTGGCGTCATTGATGAAAGCTTGCAGCTCAACGTCGTAAGCCTCGATAAAACGGTCTTTCCAGTCAGTGAGCAGCGCATTGCCGAGACGCGCGTTTTTACGCATCTGAATAGATGAAGGCTCAGGCAGTTTGGCAATGCCCTCTTCGCCCACCACTTCACACTGAATGTCGTAGCCGTATGCGCAGTTCACGAAGATCTCGACATCAATACGAATGCCCTTCTGGGTTTCGAACAGCACGATTTGCGGATCTTTCAATTTGGCATGGCTCTTCGAGGTGGAACGCGGGAACACCACCTGCACCGATTTATAATCGTCTTCGGTCAACCAGCGCAGCACGTCCAGCTCGTGAATCAGGGTGTTGGTGATTGCCATATCGGTGGTGTAATTTTCGCCCACGCTCTGGTTGCGGTGCGCGCAGTGCAGCATCAGCGGCTCGCCGATTTCACCGTCAGTGATCACTTTCTTCAACGCGCGATAGCCTGAATCGTACGGACGCATAAAGCCCACCTGCACCAGGCGTTTACCGTGTTTGATTTCGGCATCAACGATGCGACGGCAGCCTTCGGCGCTCATCGCCAGCGGCTTCTCGCAGAACACGGGCTTGCCAGCAGCAATGGCGGCAAGGGTGAATTCTTCGTGGGTCGGATCCCATGATGTCACCAGAATGGCATCCACCTCCGGCGAGTTAATCACCTGATGACCATCCTGATACACCTCAGCTTCGATATTCAGACGCTGCAGCGCCGCGCGGGCCCCTTCCACGTTGATATCTGAAACCGCCACCACTTTCGCGCCCTGCAACACATTGTTGCAGCGACGAATGTGATCCTGACCAATTGCACCGGTACCAATTACACCGAGTTTGAGCGTCATAATTACACCTGTAGAGTCGGATAAGTATGCCCTTCATATTTCAAGATGCAGGTGCGTTGGCTGCTCTCGTTGGCCGCCTTCCTGACTCTCGAATTATTTGGGGGACATAGGGTTAAACAAGGCCGGCGAACGCCGGCCTAAAAAGGGTGTTAGTACTTACGTGCTTGTTCGATATGCACGTTAAGTTTGTCGGCCACTTCCTGCGTGCGTTCAGACGTTGAAGTCTGAGCCACACCAACGTGCCACCAGCTGAAATATTTGTGAATCATGGTTTTTGGCAGCACTTTGATGTCGAACAGCACTGAAACGGTCTGTTTCTGCGCGTCAATCAGTGCAGCTTCCAACTGTTCCAGCGTGGTAATGCGATAGGTTTTGCAACCGTAACCGCCCGCAATCGCCGCGAAATCGACCGGAATAAAGCCGCCATCCAGCTTGCCGCCTTCCGGGTTGCGGAAACGGAACTCGGTGGTGAAGCTGTCCATGCCGTGTTCCATCTGTAGGTTGTTAATACAGCCGTTGGTCATGTTATCCAGCAGCACCACGTTGATTTTCGCGCCTTCCTGAATCGAGGTGACCAGCTCGGAGTGCAACATCATGAACGAGCCATCTCCCACCATCACATAGACTTCACGCTGCGGCTGGGCCAGCTTCACGCCCAACGCGGCATTGACTTCGTAGCCCATACAGGAATAACCGTATTCAACGTGGTACGAGTTGTAATCTTTGGTGCGCCACATGCGTTGCAGGTCGCCCGGCAGACTGCCCGCTGCCGCGACAATCACTGCATCCTTTGGGAGCTGCTCGTTTAAGGTGCCCAGCACGCTGCTCTGCGTCAGCACTGACTGCGTCAGGCGCTCAAACTCAGTAAACAGCGCTTCACGGTCAATGTGATCGGCGATTTCGGGAATAAAATCGTCGGTGCTATAAGTGGCGGCATACACACGCTGCGTCTCTTTCAGTAGCTTGCTTTGTGCCTGCTCAACCTGACCGCCCCAGTGGTTTTCAAAGCCTTTCAGGCCGCTTTCCAGTGCAGTCAAACCTTCACGTGCATCCGCTAACAGCTGCACTGCATCCAGCTTGTAGCTGTCGAAGTTGCTGACGTTGATGTTGAGGTAGTTCACCTCTGGATTCTGGAAAATCCATTTCGAGGCGGTGGTGAAATCGGTGTAGCGCGTACCGATACCAATCACCAGATCGGCTTCTTTCGCCAGCAGATTGGCCGCCAGACAGCCCGTTTCGCCAACGCCACCGACATTCAGCGGATGATCCGAGACGATGGTGCCTTTACCGGCCTGAGTTTCCGCAAACGGAATGTTAAAACGCTCGGCGAACTTCAGCAGCGCCGCGCCCGCGTCGGAGTATTTCAGACCGCCGCCGACAATGATCAATGGCTTGTGTTTACGCGCAATCAGCGACAGCGCATCTTCCAACTGAGCAGCTGTCGGCAGACGGCGATCCAGACGATGCACACGTTTCTGGAAGAAATATTCCGGGAAGTCCCAGGCCTCACCCTGCACGTCTTGCGGCAGCGCGATGGTCACGGCACCGGTTTCCGCCGGATCGGTCAGCACACGCAAGGCATTAATACAGGCAGTCATCAGCTGTTCAGGACGGCTAACGCGGTCCCAGTATTTGCTCACCGCTCGGAAGGCATCGTTGGTACTGATGCTGAGATCGTGGCTCTGCTCGATCTGCTGCAAAACGGGATCGGGCTGACGCGTGGCGAACACATCGCCCGGCAGCAGCAGTAAAGGAATGCGGTTCGCGGTCGCCGTGGCAGCTGCGGTGATCATGTTCGCCGCGCCCGGTCCCACTGAAGAGGTACAGGCAATAATCTGACGACGCAGCGACTGCTTGGCGAAACCAATCGCCGCATGCGCCATGCCCTGTTCATTACGACCCTGATGCACCACCAGATCGCCGCTGTCCTGCTCCAGCGCTTGCCCCAGTCCCAGCACGTTACCGTGGCCAAAAATGGCAAAAATGCCTTTCACAAATTTGGTTTCAACGCCGTCAACGTTCAGATACTGGTTATCAAGAAATTTCACCAGCGCCTGTGCCGTGGTAAGTCTGATTGTGCCCATATGCTTCTTCCTTTACATGCTGGTACCTGACGTGAGGTACAACGCGGTTCGGGTTTTCGCTGCCGTGACGGCACCCGCGGATAAGTGAAACGTGTGGCGATTATAAACAAATATTTTTTTCATTAAACGTAATTACAGAAGAAACATTTCATTTTGCGATGGAGATCAAATTCAGCGATGAAACGTTGCCAGCGAAGGCCGTTGCAGGGGAAAAAGTGAAATGACAAAATAGCATTTTAACAAGATAGCGAAATTTCATTTCACTTCAGTAGCTTCCTTTATTCACAGCCATTTTCCTGCGAACTGGCTCACAAGCCATAGCATCAGTGAAACCGATGCTAAACAGCATGCCGTGATAGCGCATCGTGCAGAGTTTTACCTCGGTCACAAAATCGCGATGGATGTTTCATTTCATATTGTATTTGGAATTTTTATTCCTCATACTGCCACCATAGCCAATCAGGCACCTTGAGAACCCGGAAGCATAGCGCTTGATGTTGGGCGTTTTCGCCCCAGTGTCTGCTTATCACAGAAGGAAACCACAGGTATGAGTACACAACAGAAGCGGCTTGATGTGATTTGTATCGGACGCATCGCCGTCGACCTCTACGGTCAGCAAATCGGATCACGTCTGGAAGATATGACCAGCTTTAATAAATATCTGGGCGGTTCTTCCGGTAACGTGGCCTATGGAACAGCCATTCAGGGCCTGAAATCAGCCATGCTGGCGCGCGTAGGGGATGAACATAACGGCCGCTTTCTGCGAGAAGCATTGCAGCGCGTGGGTTGTAACACCGATGGGCTGATCACCGATAAAAACCGCCTGACCGGCCTGGTGATCCTCGGTATTAAAGATGAAGATACCTTCCCACTAATCTTCTACCGCGACAATTGTGCCGATATGGGCCTGGTGCCGGATGACATTAAAGAGGAATTCATCACCTCTTCTCGCGCTGTCGCGGTCACCGGTACGCATCTTTCACATCCGCAAACCCGCGCTGCAGTACTGAAAGCGTTGGATATCGCCAAGCGAAATGGTCTGCGCACCGCACTGGATATCGATTATCGTCCGGTGCTGTGGGGGCTGACGTCACTGGGCGATGGCGAAACGCGTTTCGTTGAATCCGGTGAAGTCACGAAACAGCTACAGGAAGTGCTGCACTATTTCGATTTGGTGGTAGGAACGGAAGAAGAGTTCCACATTGCCGGCGGCAGTACGGATACGCTGACAGCACTGAAAAATGTGCGCCAGGCAAGTAAAGCCACGCTGGTCTGTAAACGTGGACCGCTGGGGTGCGTGGTGTTTGAAGGTGATATCCCGGACAGCTGGGAGCAGACGAAATTGCAAACCGGCGTTCGCGTTGAAGTCCTGAACGTGCTGGGTGCAGGCGATGCCTTTATGTCTGGCCTGCTGCGCGGCTGGCTGAATGATGAAAGCTGGGAACAGGCTTGCCGCTACGCCAACGCCTGTGGTGCGCTGGTAGTCTCACGCCATGGTTGCGCGCCAGCGATGCCAACCAAAGAAGAGCTGGACGATTTCCTCGGTCGCGACAAAGACGTAAAACGCCCGGATCTGGATGCGCGTCTCAACCATCTGCACCGCGTCACCACGCGTAAACAGCAGTGGCCAGAACTCAACGTGTTCGCGTTCGACCATCGCAAACAGCTGGCCGATATGGCCCGTGAAGCAGGCGTCAGTGAAGATAAGATCCCACAGTTGAAACTGCTGCTGTTGCAGGCGGCGCAGGAAGCGGCCAACGAAGCAGGCTTAAATGAGAAGAGTGGGATTCTGGCGGATACCACCTACGGCCAGAAAGCACTGAACGCGATTACCGGCAAAAACTGGTGGATTGGCCGACCTATCGAACTACCAAGCTCGCGTCCCCTGCGTCTGGAGCACGGTAACATCGGCTCGCAACTGGTCGACTGGCCAGCAGAGCACGTGGTGAAATGCCTGGTGTTCTACCATCCGCACGACAGCGCCGAGCTGCGTAAAGAGCAGGATGAACTGGTACTCGATGTGTGGAACGGCTGTAACAAGAGCGGGCATGAGCTGCTGCTGGAACTGATTCTGCCGGAGAGCAATCCGGACCGTAATGAATCGTACTATTACGACATGCTGAGCCACTTCTATAGCCTGGGCATTCAGCCGGACTGGTGGAAACTGCCACCGCTGTCGGCAGAGAGCTGGCAGGCTATCAGCGGGTTGATCGAACAGAACGATCCCCACTGCCGCGGCATTCTGCTGCTCGGCCTTGATGCGCCGGAAGAGACGCTGAAAGCCGGTTTCGCCGCTGCAGCGCAGGCACCGTGGGTCAAAGGCTTCGCCGTCGGCCGAACCATCTTCGGTCAACCGTCACGTCAGTGGCTCAACGGCGAGCTGGATGACAAAGCGCTGATTGAAACGGTGAAAGGCAACTATCTGCGACTGATTGGTTACTGGCGCGCCGCGCGTGGCTGATTGGCGTTAAAGCAGTACCAAAGCGGCTCATAAGGGCCGCTTTTTTTATGGGCATCAGCACTGCCGCTAATCACTTCTTTTTGTGAGGCATTTCATAAACCGATGAAATAAGCGTCACGATAGCGTCAAACAAATGAAATTTTCCATCCATCTGGTACTATAGCGCTCATTATCCAGCCATATTTTCATTTTTTGACGGGCCGAAGTCATGACCAACAATCCAACCCAATTAACCTTGTTACAGGACGATATCCGTCGTCGCTATGAGACGCTGAGTAAACGCCTGAAGCAGGTGGCTCGTTATATTCTTGATAACAGCAACAGCATTGCATTCGATACCGTGGCTTCCATCGCGCAACAGGCCGATGTGCCGCCCTCCACGCTGATCCGCTTCGCCAACGCCTTTGGTTTCAGCGGTTTCAACGAAATGAAACAGGTTTTCCGTCAGCACCTGATGGAAGAAACCGTGAACTACACCGAGCGTGCTCGCCTGTTCCGCCAGACTGCCACTGATGACAGCGCCAGCTCGCCTGAAAGCCCGGTAGAAATCCTCAACGTCTTTACTATGGTGAACAGCCAGGCATTGCAGCAGTTAGCGATGCAGGTCAATCCGGACCAGCTGAATAAAGCGGTCAAGATGCTGGATGAAGCGGAGAATATCTACATCATTGGCCTGCGTCGCTCCTTCAGCGTTGCGTCCTATCTGGTGTATGCGCTGCGCCATCTGGAGCGTCGTGCGTTTCTGATCGACGGTCTCGGCGGCATGTTCACCGAGCAGTTGAGCATGGTGAATCCCAAAGATGTGGTGATTGCCATTAGCTACTCGCCATATGCGCGTGAAGCGGTTGAGCTGGTTGAGTTGGGTGCCAAGCGCGGCGCACATCTGATTGCTATTACCGACAGCCAGGTAAGCCCACTGGCCGCCTTCAGCGATGTGTGCTTTGTGGTGCGCGAAGCGCAGGTGGATGGCTTCCGTTCGCAGGTTGCCTCCCTCTGCCTGGCACAGACGCTGGCGGTTTCATTAGCGCTCAATAATACCGGCACCGGCGAATAACTTCGCCAGACGTTGTACATCAAAAAGGGCAGCCATTTGGCTGCCCTTTTTACATTTGTCATTCATATCTTGCGGTGTGCTGCCAGGTGCACATCTCTGTGCACCCAACGACAAGCGTATCGCTAGTCGGTAGCGTCGCCATTATGGCGACCTGCGACTTTATTTGCTGCGCGGGTACTTATCGCTGTTCACCCAGGCGTGGTCTTTCTCCCAGGTAAACTTCCACAAACGCACCGGACCGGCCATCACGTTCAGATAGTAGTTGTCGTAACCCGCAATGGTGGCCACCGGATGGTAGCCACGCGGGACGGTCACCACATCGCGGTTATACGGCGCCATGCACTCGTCAAGTGAACGGTCGTCGGTATACACGCGCTGCATCGCGAAGCCTGGCTCTGGATCGAAACGGTGATAGTAGGTCTCTTCCAGATAGGTCTCATCCGGACTGGTTTTCTGGTCGTGCTTATGGCTGGGGTACGAACTGGTCGCACCCTCGTCGGTATACACTTCCACCACCAGCAGGCTGTCGGCTTCTTTATTATCCGGCAAAATGTTGTGCACCAGACGCTGGTTGCGTCCTTTACCACGCTGCTCCACCCCCACATCTTCCGGTGCAATCAGGCGTGCAGGCAGATTGCCTTTGCTCGGTGCATTACACACCGCCAGCTCCAGATCGCTATCGGCGTAGACTTCTACTTCATCATCGTGCGGCACATACACCGAGTACGGTGGAATACGCTCGAACGGTGACAGGCGCTTACCCAGGTTCGGGAACTCCGCGTTGCGGGTTTTTACCGAGGCAAAACCCGCCACCAACACCAAACACAGTTCTTTATCGCCGCTGCTGAGCTTTAGGCTCTGGCCCTTCTTCAGCAGGTAGGCATCAAAGCCGACGTACTCCCAGCCCGCACTTTCTGGCGTGACGTGCTGGATACGACCATTACTGTCTGGCTGCTGCGCTTTCGAAATCAAAGACATCATCGATCTCCTAAGTTAAGCGAGATTAGCCCAGCGTTGGCATGCTGAACTCTGAAACAGTCTGCTGACCGCTCGGCCAGCGCACGGTGGCGGTTTTCATGCGGGTGTAGAAACGCACGCCGTCTGGACCGTGCACGTTCAGCGCACCAAACACCGAACGCTTCCAGCCACCGAAGCTGTGGAACGCCATTGGCACTGGCACGGGCACGTTAACGCCTACCATGCCCGCTTCCACGTTCTGCACAAACTCACGCGCAGTGTGGCCGTTACTGGTGAAGATGGCGCTGCCGTTACCGAATTCATGGCTGTTGACCAGCTTCAGTGCACTGTCAAAATCAGTAGAACGCATGATGCTCAATACCGGCCCGAAGATCTCTTCGCGCCAGATCACCATGTCCGGGGTAACGTTATCAAACAGGGTGCCGCCCACGTAATAACCCTCTTCATGGCCTGCGACTTTTACGCCACGACCATCCACCACCAGTTTTGCGCCCTCGGCTTCACCTTTGTCGATGTAGCCCAGGACTTTCTTCTGATGCGCGGCAGAAACCACCGGGCCCATTTCGTTCTCTTCAGCACCTTTTTGGATACCGGGGCCGATGCGCAGCGCTTTGATCAGCGGTGTCAGACGCGCAATCAGTTTGTCAGCAGTATCATTGCCCACTGCAACAACCACAGGCAGCGCCATGCAACGCTCACCGGCAGAACCAAACGCGCCGCCCATGATGGCATTCACAGTGGCATCCAGATCGGCATCTGGCATCACGATGGCGTGGTTTTTCGCCGCACCAAACGCCTGCACACGTTTGCCGTGGGCGCTGGCGGTTTTGTAGATATGCTCGGCCACGCCGGAAGAACCGACGAAGCTCACTGCCGCAATACGCGGATCTTTGTACAGCTGCTCAGCATCTTCGTTAGAGGAGTGCACCACGTTGAACACGCCATCCGGCAGTCCCGCTTCTTTCAGCAGTTCAGCCATACGCACAGAGGCTGATGGATCCAGCGCCGGTGGCTTCAGGATAAAGGTGTTACCGCACGCCAGGGCGATTGGGAACATCCACAGTGGCACCATCGCCGGGAAGTTGAAGGGCGTAATACCCGCGACCACGCCAACCGGCTGCATCAGCGAGTAGCAATCCACGCCGGTGCCGACGCTTGGTGAGTTTTCACCTTTGATCAGATGCGGGATTCCACAGGCAAACTCGATCACTTCGATACCGCGCGTCAGCTCACCCAACGCATCCGACCACACTTTACCGTGCTCAGACACGATCAGCGCAGCCAGTTCGTCACGGTGTTTTTCCATCAGTGCTTTGAAGTTGAACATCACACGGGCACGACGCAGCGGCGCTGTTTTCGACCATTCAGGGAACGCGGCATGGGCGATTTCGATCGCTTTTTCCACTTCAGCAGCGGTGCTCTGCGTGAGTTCACGCGCGACCTTGCCGGTGGCTGGATCGTATACCGGGATGGTTTCATTGCTGGCGCTGTGGGTAATCTTGCCGCCGATAAAGTTTCCTACGATAGTCATGTCGTTGCCTCTTTGATGTGAAGTTCCCTGCAGGCAGTCGGTTATCACTGCAACGCCACCTGACCAGGCAATACGAAAAGCGTGCTATGAAGCTATTACAATGAAATAAATTTTTCAAATACTTCTTTTTGGAAAATTTCCTTTTAGCGGCATGGATCGCATTTTTCCCGCCTTCCCTGCAGCAAGGCCGCAAACCTCGCTCGATCGGCGCCCTGCCTCTCTTGCCGACACGCAATCATAACCCTCTGTGACCACACAATTTCCACTGAGATCACGCCAGCATGATGTTACGCGAAACGAAATATGAAATTTTTGCGAGGAAGATCCAATATCTGATATTTCATAATTCACTAACAATGAAATAAATGTTTTCTTTGCAGCATCTGAACCGTATCCTATTACAGGAGCCACACATGGCCATCGATCCAACCCGTTTCTGTATCAACCGTAAAATTGCGCCCGCGCTCTCACTTGAAGCCTTTTTCCAGTTAGTTCAGCGACTGGGTTTGAGCAAAGTGGAACTGCGTAACGATATGCCGGGCGGCAAGGTCACCGATGGTCTGAGCGCATCGCAGCTGCGATCGCTGGCGGATAAGTATCACATCGAGATCGAGACCATTAACGCGCTCTATCCGTTTAACCGCCCTGATGACGCGCTGTTGAGCAAAGCCGAAGCGATGTTGCAAGAAGCGAAAGCCATTGGAGCCAAAGCGCTGGTGATGTGCCCATTGAACGAGGGTATTGCCATCGCACCAGAGAAAACGCTGGAGGCGTTGCAGATCCTGGCACCGCGCTTCGCTGAATACAGTATTCAGGGGCTGGTTGAGCCGCTGGGCTTCCCGGTGAGTTCACTGCGCTCTGCGGTGCAGACGCAAAAGCTGATTAAGCAGGCGGGCGTGCCGTTTAAATTGCTGCTGGATACCTTCCATCATCACCTTTACGAGAACGCCGAGCAGGAGTTCCCGCAGGAAATTGAGGTGAACCAGATTGGCTTAGTGCATCTCTCAGGCGTGGAAGATACCCGCCCAACGGCGGCACTGACGGATGAAGAGCGCATTATGCTGAGCGACCGCGATGTGCTGAACAGCGTGGCGCAAGTGAAGCGTCTGGAGATGCTGGGCTATAAGGGCATTTACGCCTTTGAGCCATTCTCCTCGGAGCTGGAGAAGTGGGGCGCGAAAGCGATTGAGCGCGAAATTCGCCAGAGTATTGAGTTGCTGCAAGCCTGATTTATAACGGCGGCCGAGGGTGTGTGCCGCCGTTTCCCCTACCCTTATCTGTGTCCATAACAAGACACACTTTGTTAGTGTTGGCCTCGGTCGGAGGCCCTTTTTTCCATCCTCGTCATATTTTACGTCATAGCTGCGTTGGCCGCGTTTGTGCGCCCCAGTCACTTACGGACGTAAGCTCCTGAGGACTTACAAACTTGCCGCCTTGCTCTGACGTAAACTATTTAGAGGATGCCTGAGCGATTTAACAACGTTTGCTCTCACCCTAATTACTGACGGACGTAAGCTTCTGGGGACTTACAAACTTGCCGCCTTGCTCTGACGTAAACTATTTAGATGATGCCTGAACGATTGAAGACCCTGTTTAGATGCGCCTGAGCGATTGGGATGAATGATGTGAGGGTGCTTTATTCATAGAAGTCAGGCATTTTCTTTGATTTCCACAGCCGCTTCTTGTGGCAGCCGCTTCATCATGCGTAGCGTGCAGAACAGCGCCAGACATACCAGCAGCGCGGTGAGCAGATAGACCAGCGACACCCCGGCGTAACTCATGATAAAACCCGCAATCGGTCCGGTGATACCTAGCGACAAATCCATAAACGCCGTGTAGGTCGCCAGCGCGCTGCCCTGGTTCTGCTGGGGCACCACTTTCACCGCCACCACACCAATCGCCGGGAACACCAGCGAGAAACCTGCACCGGTCAGAAACGCCCCCATTTTCGCCATCCACGGGTCGAACGATCCGGCCACCAGAAACAGTCCGACCGCTTCAACGGCAAAACAGATGCTGGCGACGCGCAAGCCACCGAGCTTATTAATCGCGTTGGGGAACAGCAGACGCGTACCGACAAAGGCGGCGCTGAACATCGTTAAGGCAAAGGCAGCACCATCCCAGCCCTTATCCTGATAGAACAGGGTGATAAAGGTAGCGATCACGCCAAAACCTGCTGATCCCATCGCCAGAATCAGGCCGAAGCCGTAGATTTTGCCCAGCACATCGCGGAACGGCAGCGGTTTGGCTTTGCTGCCTTTCACTGGCGCACGCGGCAGCGCCAGCGCAATCGCCAGCACGCAGATGGCGATAATAATGCCTGAAAGCAGCAGTAAACCGCCGCTGCGGAAAATCACCACACCGAGCGGCGCACCGATCGCCATCGCGCCGTAGGTGACAATACCGTTCCAGGAAATCACTCGGCCAATGTGCAGTGACCCAACGCGCGCCACGCCCCACAGCGATGTGCCGGTGCCAGAGAAGCTTTGCCCTACGCCCAATATCACGCGCCCCAGACACAACAAAATCAGGCTGAGGACGCCCTGCCCTTCCGTCAGCGCCGAAAGCAGGATACAGATGCCGCTAATCAGGCAACCCACCAGCCCCAGCACCACGACCTTCTTCGGCCCCCACATATCAGCATAGCGCCCCGCATGCGGACGGCTCAGCAGCGTGGCGATGTACTGCAGGCTGATCACCAATCCCGCCCAAAAGGCGCTGTAGCCCAATCCGTCATGGACAAAGCCCGGCAGCACCGCCAACGGCAGGCCAATCGTGAGATAGCTGGCGAAGTTGAACTTCACAATGGAGAGGATCAGAAGATTCAGGCGAAGTCGGCCGTGTTCAGGGGCCGCGGCAGGCTGGTCAGGCATGAGTGATTGCGCTCGTGGGTGACTAAATATTTGTATAGAAGGCTAACTATACGCCTTTTCCTGCCGACTGCATCCGGTGATCGCCCTAATTTGTGGTCATCATTTCGTCATATCGCCCACTTACACTCGCGCCCATCAAATCCCAAAGAGGATACACAATCTGATGCTGCTCCTGATTTGCTGTCAGGCGCGCGTGCCACAGTGCCACTCCTTTGCCGGAGGTGGCCAGTGACGCATGCCGTGCCTATCGAACTGAAAAATCTCAGATGGTCAGTGAACAATCTGACGATTCTGCACGATCTCTCCCTGACGATTCCCGCAGGCGAAATCATTGCGCTGCTCGGCCCGAGCGGCTGTGGCAAAAGCACGCTGCTGAAACTACTGGCGGGCCTGCTGCAACCCACGGCAGGCGAGTTGTGGATTGGCGATCGCTGCGCTGCCTCTGCACATCATTGCGATGCGCCGGAAATGCGCAACCTCGGCATGGTTTTCCAGGATTACGCTCTGTGGCCGCATATGACCGTGGCACAAAACGTGGCGTTTCCGCTGCGCATGCGCGGGGTCAAGAAAGCTAATGCACGTGAACAGGCCGATGCGGCGCTGGCGCAGGTCGGCCTGGCTGATTTTGGCGATCGCAAACCGGCGTTGCTCTCTGGCGGACAGCAGCAGCGTGTCGCCCTCGCCCGTGCTTTGGTCGCTAAACCGGCGATTTTGTTGTTCGACGAACCGCTCTCCAATCTTGACCGCGACCTGCGTGAAACCCTGGTGCATACCATGGCCGAGCTGCTGCGCAGTGCGGGCATTACCGCTGTTTATGTCACGCATGACCGCGAGGAAGCCAACACACTCGCCGACCGCATTATTCACCTGGCACAGGGCCAGATTGTTTCCGTTACTCACCTCTCAGGGGACCGCAATGCCATCTCTCAAGTCAGTTAAAACAGGAGCCATCAGCGCGATGATTTTGACCTCCGCTATGATGATCAACGATGCCCAGGCACTGACGGTGTACACCGCCGGTCCGGGTTCGCTATCAAAAAGTCTGGCCACCGGATTCGAAAAGCAAACCGGTATTAAAGTGAATATCTTCCAGGCCACCACCGGCAAAGTGATGGCGCGTCTGGAAGCCGAACAGGCTAATCCGCAAGCCGATGTGCTGATCTCCGCCTCATGGGATACCGCTGAAGATCTGCAACATCGTGGATGGCTGTTGCCGTACGAAAGCGCCAATGCCGCCAAAGTGCCGGATCAGTTTAAAACGGCCAACTACGTGGCACAGGGCATTTCCGCGCTCGGCATCGTGTGGAACACCAAGAGCGGCACGCCAGAGCCAAAAACCTGGCAGGATCTGACTGCGCCGGCGTTTAAAGACAAAGTCACCACCCCCGATCCGGCACTCTCTGGTGCTTCACTCGATCTGCTGATTGGCCTGCAAAACAGCGAAGGTGAAAAAGCCTGGCAGCTGTTTGACCAGTTAAAAGCCAACGGCATGGTGATGAGCGGCCCGAATGCCCAGGCGGTGACGCCAGTATTGCAGGGTGCGAAAGCGGCGGTGTTTGGTGCAGTGGATTACGTCACCTATAATAACATTGCGCAGGGTGAAAGCGTCAAAGTGATCTTCCCTGAGAATGGCACCGTGGTGGCGCCGCGTCCGATGATGATTCTGAAGAGCAGCCAGCATGCTGATGATGCGAAAAAATTCGTTGATTATGTGCTGTCGGATGAAGGCCAGGAGCAGGTCGCGAAGGCCTGGCTGATGCCGGCGCGTACCGATATCAAAGCGCAGCGTCCGCTGTTCACCGAGATCAAACTGCTGCCCGCCAATAGCGATGGCAGCAGCGAGCGCTCGGCGGTGCTGAAGCGCTTTGGCGCTCTGTTCGGACAGTAAATGATGTCGCGTGCCCTGAATGGATTGATTCTGCTGGCGCTGATGCTGCTGGTAGCACTGCCGCTGCTGTTTATCGTGCTGCAGGCGCTGTTTCCGCAGCTTGGCGAGGGGAACTGGAGTGGGGCGTTCAGCGCATTACCGGCGCTGTTTGAAGACCCACAGCTGGTACCAATGTGGCTGGGCACGCTGAAAATCGGCGGCGGCGTGGCGCTGTGCAGTTTGCTGCTGGGCTTACCGCTCGGCGCACTGCGCGGCCTGTTCCGTCTGCCGGGGGCGGCAATGTGGGATCTGCTGTTTCTGATCCCCTTCCTCACCCCGCCCTATATCGTGGCGCTGTCATGGACGCTGGCGCTGCAACGCAACGGCTATCTGCAACAACTCACTGGCTTCAACCTTGATAGCCTGCTGTTTAGCAGCACTGGCATGACGCTGGTGATGACGCTGAATATCTTCCCGGTGGTCTACTTTGCGGTATCGCGTTCATTGATGGCGAGCGGACAGCGTCTCGCCTGGGTGGCTCGCGTGCACGGCGCATCAGCCTGGCGCGCTTTTGCCCAGATCACATTGCCGCTGACACTGCCAGCGTTAGCCGGTGGCGTGCTGCTGGCATTCACGCTGGCGATTGAAGAGTACGGCGTGCCTGCGGCGCTCGGCACTCAGGCGCATCTGACGTTGATGACGGTCGGTATCGAAACCAAACTGGCGGACTGGCCAATCGATTTACCGGGCGCGGCATCGCTCTCGTTGATGCTGAGCCTGGTGGCGCTCACCGCCTGGTTCCTGCAACGCAAACTGACCGGCAGCAGCGATGTCACGGCCGTTAACGGCAAACCGGTGGTGCAGGAGCTTGCCGAGGGCGGGCGCTGGCTGCCGCTGATGTTGCTGCCATTTATCCTCACCGTTTTACTCGCCGTGGTACTGCCGCTGGGCGCAATGACGCTGAGTGGATTACTGAATACCCTTTCCGGCGGCCTGCATCTGGATAACCTGACGCTGCGCCACTTCGGCGCGCTGTTCAGTCAGCAAGGGGATGCGTTAGCGGCCTTCTCCACCAGCATTGGGCTGGCGCTGGGCGCAGCACTGCTTACTGGGCTGCTCGGTTTCCTGATTGCCTGGCGCGTGTCAGAAGGAAAAACGCGCCTGCTGGCGATGATGGATGGCCTGGCGCTGCTGCCTGCTGCCATGCCCGGCGTGGTGGTCGGCGTCGGTTTGATTCTGCTGTGGAACCGCGGCTTCTGGCCGGTTTCCCCTTACAACACAATGTTTATTCTGCTGCTTTCCTACAGCTGCCTGCTGCTGCCGTGGCCGGTACGCTATGTCAGCAGTGCACTGCGCCAACTGGCGCCCACGCTGGAACCGGCGGCGCGCGTGCACGGCGCGTCACGCTTACAGGCGCTGCGCCTGATCGTCCTGCCGCTGGTCGCACCGAGTCTGCTGGCCGCGATGATGATGGTGTTTGCCGTGGCATCGCGCGAACTGGTGACCTCGCTGCTGCTGGCACCCGCCGGGACGCAAACCGTGGCGATTTTTATCTGGCGTCAGTTCGAGCAAGGTTCCGTGGGTCAAGGGATGGCGATGGCCACCGTGACACTGCTTGCCAGCCTCACCCTGATGCTGGGCGCCACTGCGCTAATGCAACGTCAGGGAAAATAACACACTGACGTTTCGCTTATTCCTAAATAAACAATCACTTACTTTCATTCAACTACACTCTCCTGAGCCATTGATGACTCAGGAGAGTAAATGAACAACCTGCCCCAGGAAAAAATTGGCCAGAACATGCTGGTCAAAATGGCGATGCTGGTGATTATTCTGGCGGGCATCCGTGCTGCGTCAGAAATTCTGGTGCCCTTCCTGCTCGCCAGCTTTCTGGCGATTGTGCTGAATCCACTGGTCACCCTGCTGATGCGTCGAGGCGTGCCACGTGGTCTGGCGATCACTGCGGTGATCAGCGTGATATTTATCGTCATCCTGTTGTTGGTTGGCGTGATGGCCAGTTCGGCCAGTGACTTCAGCGACACCTATCCGCAAATCCGTAGCATGCTGGAACAAAAACTCGGCGTGGTGCAGCACTTTGCCGCTCGCTTTCATATCAATGTCTCCACGGAAGCCTTAGCCGCTCGGCTCGACCCGAATGTGATGATGGATATGGCCACCACGCTGCTGAAACAGTTTTCCGGCGCCATGACCAACGTGCTGCTGCTGATCCTCACCGTGGTGTTTATGCTGTTCGAAGTGCGCCATCTGCCCTACAAAATGCGCAACGCGATGATCAATCCGCAAATCCGCATTGCGGGGTTACACCGCGCATTCAAAGGCGTGACCCACTATCTGGCGCTAAAAACCCTGGTCAGCGTCATCACCGGGCTCGCGGTATGGCTGGTGCTGGAATTGATCGGCGTGAAATTCGCGCTGTTCTGGGGCGTGGTGGCGTTTATCCTCAACTTCGTGCCCAATATCGGCCCCATCATCGCCGGCATCCCGCCGTTTATTCAGGCTCTGGTGTTAAATGGCGTCTACGATGCGCTGTTCGTGGTCGCGCTGTTCAGTGCGATTCATATGGTGTTTGGCAATATGCTGGAGCCAAAGCTGATGGGGCGCGGATTGGGGCTCTCGACGCTGGTGGTGTTTCTGTCGCTGATATTCTGGGGCTGGCTGTTGGGGCCGGTGGGCATGCTGCTGTCAGTACCACTGACCAGCGTCACTAAGATATTGATGGAGACCACGCCGGGTGGCAGCCGACTGGCGATTATGTTAGGCAATGGCCGACCGGGATCGCGTCCGCGTTAATAGCCAGGGGTTTGCGCCGCTACAGCATGTGCACATCAGCGTCGCGGCGAGAGGCTTCGCGCAGGTTGATGTGCACATAAGTGTAACGGCGCGATTATCGCGCCGGATTGGCGATTATTCTGTAAACACGCTGTTATCGGTAATCGCCTGCACATCGACTTTGTTCGGCAAAATCTTCAGCTCGCTAAACAAATTTGACACCTTCTGCACTTTCGCCACATCTTCTGCCGTTACACCCCGAACGCCGTGTGAAATGCGCGGCGTAATCTTCTGCGCATTTTCCGGCGAGAGACGTGTTAACTGGGCATAGACTGCGTTGTACTGCTGCGGGTGCTCCAGTGCCCATTCGCGGGCTTTGGCTAAACGATGGGTGAAATCGACAATCGCCGCCCGCTTAGCGGGATCGTCCAGCGAACTCTGCGTGGCAGTGACAAACGACAGTGCCGTGGTTAACCCTTTGCCATCGCGCAGCAGGCGTGCACCGTGCTGTTCAGCAATCCCCAGATAGGGATCAAACGTGGCCCAGGCGGCAATCTGCCCGGAATTAAACGCTGCACTGGCATCGGTTGGCAAAACAAACCGCACCGGCACCGTATCGCGTTTGACCTGCGCTTCTTCCAGCGCCTCATACAACAGATGCTGCGAAATGCTGCCGCGCGCCGATGACACCACCACTTCTTTTCCGGCCAGATCTTTTACGCTGTGGATTGGCGAATCCGCCGGAACGATCAATCCGTTCGAACCGGCATCGCCGACGTTGGTGGCGATGATCTTCAACGGCACGCCACCGGACGCCGCCATCAATACCGGCAAATCTCCGGCGTAGGAGGTATCGACCGCACCCGCACGCTGTGCTTCAAACAGCGGTGCCGCCCCCTGGAAATTCGCCCAGCGATATTGATAGGGCGCATCTTTCATGACATCGGCGGCCTCAATCAGCGAACGCAAATTGCGCGCCTGATCGCCCAGCACCAGAGTGACTTTGCTCAAATCAGGCGCCGCCTGACTACTAAACGCCGCGCACAGCAACAGCGTCGAAACTACCGGTTTCAGCCATTTCATAAGGGATTCTCAGAGTGCGTTGCGGTTGAGCTGGCGGATGTAGGCATCCCAGTGCAGCTGATATTTGTGGTTACGGATGCTGTTGTCGAAGGCTTGCGCCGCTTTCTCGGATACCTCATCAGGCAGGATGATCAAATCCGCACCGCCCGACTGAGCCGCTAGCTGCGCCTGGCAAGCACGCTCCAGGTAGTAAAGGTTATAGAACGCTTCTTCAATACTGCCGCCGCTGGTCAGCAGGCCGTGATTGCGCAGAATTAGCGCATTAAGATCGCCGAGATCGGCCACAATGCGTTGCTGCTCATCAAGATCCAGCGCAATGCCTTCGTAATCGTGATAGCCAAGGCGATGATGGAAGCGCGTGCTGTGCTGCGAAATCATCAGCAAACCGTTGCGCTGCGCAGAGACACCAATGCCCGCCGCCGTATGCGTATGCAGCACGGCATGCGCATCCGGACGTGCACGGTGAATTGCGCTGTGAATCACAAATCCCGCGTGGTTAATCCCCAGCCCCGTCGGGTCATCAATGATGTTTCCGTCGATATCAATTTTCACCAGCGTCTCCGCCGAGATTTCATCGAAGGTTTGACCGAAAGCGTTAATCAGAAAATGGGGCTGATCGCCCGGCACACGCAGAGAAAAGTGGGTGTAGATATGGTCAGTCCAGCGCAGCCTGGCCGCCAGGTGATAGGCCTGTGCCAGCTTCACACGCGCCTGCCATTCGCCTTCGCTAATGCGTTGGCGCAGGGAAGCCACATCCAGGGTTTCAGTGCTCATTTTCGCTCCTCATTTCAGGTCAATATGCTTTCCCATCATCGTGGCACAGCGCTTTTCCCGCTGGGAAATGCCAATAACGGCAAAACATTGTCAATTAACGCAAAGCGACGCCGATATTTGACCTGAGTCAGCCCAGAGCAAAATCAAAACGCTAATATGCACGGCCCCTGGAAGTGTTATGCTGCTGACGCCGCAGCTTAGCCCTCATCTGCTGCTTAAAATGACCGAGGAAAGTCAGGTGCCACCGCAAAGAAAAAATCGCGATTTTGGCTGGCTGTTAATTGTCTGTGCCGGGTTATTACCACTGGTGCTGGGCATCCTTTGTACGGCCATTGAAGCGCGGCACACGGTGAGCCAGCAGCAGATCTCCACCGCTAACTCCTTACTCACTCAAGCCGAAAAAATGAGTGATAACGCCTGGGATATGATCACCCAGCTACGCCAGTACCATTATCAGCCTTGTGCGAAAATCGAGGATCAACTGCAGCGCGCTGGCACCCTCAACGCCTATTTCCGTTCCGTCGGTCTGCTGAGTGGCGAGAACATCAGCTGCTCATCGGCGTTTGGTTTGGTGCATGGCACCCTGACCCAGATGATGATGCAACCACCGCCGATCACGGGTAAAGCCTGGTGGAGCCTCTCCATTCGTGGCACTTACGGCGTGCCCAATCGGCCCGCCGTGGTGTTTGTGCGTCAACTGCCAGATAGCACCGGCTTCTGGGCGGTGATTGATGGTCAGTATCTGATGGACTTTATGCACGCGATTGGCGAATCGCGTGGCTATCAGATGAGCATGCGCTTTAGCGGCGGTGCACCCATTACCAGCGGCCCGGCCGATATTGAACCCGAACTGTATCTGAAAAGTGAGCCTTATCAGGCCGAATCCAGCCGCTACCCCATTAGCGTGAATGTCACCGTGCCTGCCTCCGAGTTGCTGAAAGCCTGGCGTCAGGCGCTGTTTATCTTCCTGCCGATGGCGGCGATTTTTTCTATCCTGCTGATGGTATTGACCGCCAACTGGCTGCGCCGCCGCATTTCGTGGGCCGATGAAATCCGCCGCGCGATGCGTAGCCGTCAATTCTCGGTCCATTACCAGCCGGTTTACAGCACGGAAATCGAGCGCTGCAAAGGCGCGGAAGCCCTGTTGCGCTGGCAATTGCCGAATGGTGAGATGATCCGTCCGGATATCTTTATCAGCCACGCCGAATCTGAAGGGATCATTGTGCAGCTGACCCAGCATTTGCTGGATCTGATGGCGGAAGATATTCAGGGCTGGCAGGTTGAGCCCGGTTTCCATATTGGCCTGAACGTGGCAGCAGAACACTTGCAACATGCCGATTTCGTGCAGGACATTCAGCGCTTTGCCCGCCGCATTAAAGACAAGCAGATGGTGGTGACGCTGGAGCTCACTGAACGCAGCCTGATTGATGACGGCGAACTGGTGGCGCGTAAACTCCGCTACCTGCAGTCACACGGCATGAAAGTGGCGATTGATGACTTTGGTACCGGCCACTGCTCACTCTCTTATCTGCTGACCTTCCCGCTGGATTACCTGAAAATCGATCGCGGCTTTATTAACGCCATTGAAGGTCTGGAGGTAGAAACGCCGGTGCTGGATGCCATCATAAATCTGTGCCACAAACTCAAGCTGGATGTGCTCGGTGAAGGGGTGGAAACCTCGTTACAATATGACTACCTGCGGCAGCGTGGCGTGGTGCTAATTCAGGGCTACTATTATGCCCGTCCGATGGATAATGACCGGCTTCGCGCCTGGCTCAATGAGCAAGGGCGTCAGCCACTTCTCGTTGAGGAATCCCATGAGCCTGAATTGCGTCATTCTTGATGATTACCAAAACGTTGCCCTGTCGCTGGCCGATTGGGCATCGCTGCAACCAACCGTACACACCACCGCACTGACCCGGCATTTTGACAATGAAGATGAGCGGGTGCGCCATATCGAACACGCCGATATCCTCGTTGTTATGCGCGAGCGCACACCGCTCACGGCCGAACTGATTGGTCGCTTGCCTAACCTGAAACTGGTGGTCACCTCCGGCATGCGTAATGCCTCGATTGATCTGCACGCCTGTGCCGAGCGCTATATCGCCGTGTGCGGCACCGCCAGCAGCAGCGCTGCACCGATGGAGCTCACCTGGGGTTTGCTGATTGGGCTGGCACGCCACATCAGGTTAGAAAATCAGGCAATGCGCAATAACGGGCCGTGGCAGCAAACGCTGGGGCTCGGTTTGCAGGGCAAAACGTTGGGCTTAGTAGGGCTGGGTAAAATCGGTGGCGAGATGGCCAAAGTGGCGCAGGCCTTTGGGATGCGCGTTTGCGCATGGAGTCAAAACCTCACCGACTCACGCGCGACCGAATGTGGCGCAGAACGGATGCCTTCGCTGCACGCCTTGATGCAAGCGAGCGATTTTGTCTCGGTGCACCTGGTGCTCAGCGAGCGCTCGCGCCACGTGATTGACCACGCTGCACTGGCGCAGATGAAGCCAGGCGCGCTGTTGATCAACACCTCACGCGCCGCACTTGTCGACCAGCAAGCGATGATTGCCGCGCTGCAATCCGGTCAATTGGCTGGGGCCGGAATCGATGTGTTCGAACAGGAACCGCTACCTGCTGACCACCCGTTGCGCCATCTGCCCAATGTGCTGGCCACGCCGCACCTTGGCTATGTCGCCGACAGCAATTACCGCACCTACTTCACGCAGGCAGTGGAAGATATTCAGGGATGGATAAGCGGCGCACCACTGCGATCGCTACTCTGAGCGACGGCGTTTTTCGGCGATACGCAGCGCCACTTCCAGTGTGTCATCCGCCAGCGTGACTGGCGGGCGCTGGCCATTCAGGCGCTGGTTAATACGTTCTAAGGTCGGCGTCAGCTGTCCCACCAACTGCTGATACTCATCAAGCTGGGTAATGGGTTGATTACGCGCGATGCTGGTTTGCGTCAGGCGTTGCAGCTGCCGCAAACTCTCGGCCGCCTGGCTGGTGAGCAATCCCGCCTGCCGCCAGGTTTTCAGGCGTTTCAGCAGTTCATCAGGTTGTTGGGCCAGTAATGCCAATTGGGCATCGGCACGTTCACCGCAGTCGATCCAACCAATCGGTGCCACAGGATCGGTGAACGTTCGCCGTGCATCAGGCGCATAATTGATAAGATTCCTTTCTACACTGTCAATTTGCGACAGCCAGGGATTCTCAAACAATCGGGCGTTTTTTCTCGACATGAACACTCCACCTGAGCCAGGCGGCAGAGTATTACCGAATGATGACAGGCTGGCAAGCAAAGCTTACCGCTTCGCTTAATGATAAGAATTTCTTATTTATTTGCGCAACAATCAGGTATAGCAATCAAGCCGCCACTTGTCAGAACAATGGATTAATCAATCAGCGATGCGCAGTTGATATCGCTGATAATCATCAAAATTTTCTCCGCGTTGTTTCAGAAAAAAAATAAATGACACCCTTTGCCACCCTTTTGATGCATTCCTGGCTGAAACGCACGCATTACGCGGCCTGACGCGCGATAACCAGGATTTTATAAGCTGCGTTTTCCCCATCATTCCGCCAGAGTTTTAGCCAAAAAATAGCCAGTTGCTGGCTGAAACATGACAAATATCACACAAAATCGGTATACTCTGTCGCGGGACGTAATCATTTCGCCCCTAATTATTACCGTTGCTACGCCGGATAAAGTCCTCTTTCACGGCTATGCTTAAATCTTCTCAACGCCGTGGACTGGCCACAAAATGTAGTCTGCAGCGTTGAGGAATTTTCGAATTCCAATACAGGGTTACATCATGAAACTACGTAGGAAGCGTGTAAAACCTATCGGACTGGATGACGTCACGATTATCGATGACGCCCGTTTACGTAAAGCCATTACCGCCGCGTCTCTGGGCAACGCGATGGAGTGGTTTGATTTCGGTGTTTATGGCTTTGTCGCGTATGCGCTGGGTAAAGTGTTCTTCCCGGATGCGTCGCCAAGCGTGCAGATGATTGCTGCACTGGGTACCTTCTCTGTTCCCTTCCTGATTCGTCCATTAGGCGGTCTGTTCTTTGGTATGCTCGGCGACAAATACGGTCGTCAGAAAATCCTCTCAATCACCATTGTCATCATGTCGATCAGTACCTTCTGTATCGGCCTGATCCCCTCTTATGCCACCATCGGCATCTGGGCACCGATTCTGCTGCTGCTGGCGAAAATGGCGCAGGGCTTCTCAGTGGGCGGTGAATATACCGGTGCCTCGATCTTTGTCGCAGAATATTCGCCGGACCGTAAGCGTGGCTTTATGGGCAGCTGGCTCGACTTCGGCTCCATAGCCGGCTTTGTGCTGGGTGCGGGCGTCGTGGTGCTGATTTCCACCGTCATCGGTGAAGCGAAATTCCTTGAGTGGGGCTGGCGTCTGCCGTTCTTCCTCGCGCTACCGTTAGGGATCATCGGTCTGTATCTGCGTCACGCACTGGAAGAGACACCGGCGTTCCAGCAGCACGTTGATAAGCTGGAACAAGGCGATCGTGAAGGTCTGCGTGACGGCCCGAAAGTATCCTTCAAAGAGATCGCCACCAAGCACTGGAAAAGTCTGCTGGCCTGTATCGGTCTGGTGATTGCCACCAACGTGACCTACTACATGTTGCTGACCTACATGCCGAGCTACCTGTCGCATAACCTGCACTACTCGGAAGATCACGGCGTGCTGATCATTATCGCCATCATGATGGGTATGCTGTTTGTGCAGCCGGTGATGGGTATGCTGAGTGACCGCTTTGGCCGTCGCCCGTTTATCATCATCGGCAGTATCGCGCTGTTCGCCTTCTCGATTCCGGCCTTTATGCTGATTAACAGCGGCGTGCTGGGGCTGATTTTTGCGGGTCTGCTGCTGCTGGCGGTGATCCTTAACGCCTTTACCGGCGTGATGGCTTCGTCGCTGCCGGCGATGTTCCCAACGCACATTCGTTACAGTGCGCTGGCCAGTGCCTTCAATATCTCGGTACTGATTGCCGGTTTAACCCCGACCTTCGCCGCGTGGTTGGTTGAAACAACCAACAATCTGTATATGCCGGCTTATTATCTGATGGTGGTCGCGGTGATTGGTTTGATCACGGGTATCTATATGAAAGAGACCGCCAACAAGCCGCTGCGCGGTGCCACACCGGCGGCGTCGGATATTGAAGAAGCGCGTGAAATCCTGCAGGAGCATCACGACAACATTGAGCAGAAAATCGAAGATATTGATGAAGAGATCGCTAAGCTCGAGGCGAAACGTAAAAACCTGGTGCAGCAGCACCCGGACATCAACGAGTAATCTTCCCCACTCCCGCCGCCCGGCGGGAGTTTTCGTTTCCGCACACAATCCTTCATCCCCGCTGGCGAAAAGGGGTAAACTGTTGTCACTTTTTTCACCAGCAAAAGTTGTACGAACATGTCTGAATTCAATCTTCTCCAACGTCCAAGAAGACTGCGCAAAAGCGCATCAATGCGTGAAATGTTCCAGGAATCCCACCTTCGTCTGAGCGATCTGGCCCTGCCAATCTTCGTTGAAGAAGGCGTGGACGATTACGTGCCGATTAACGCCATGCCGGGTGTGATGCGTATTCCTGAGAAACGTCTCGCCTATGAGATTGAGCGTATTGCCAAAGCCGGTATTCGCTCTGTGATGACCTTCGGTATCTCGCATCACACGGATGCAACCGGCAGCGATGCATGGAATGAGAACGGCCTGGTGGCGCGTATGTCGCGTATCTGCAAAGACACCGTGCCAGAAATGATCGTGATGTCCGATACCTGCTTCTGTGAATACACCAGCCACGGCCACTGTGGCGTGCTGTGCGATCACGGCGTGGATAACGACCAGACATTAATTAACCTCGGCAAACAAGCCGTGGTCGCCGCGCAAGCCGGTGCGGATTTTATCGCCCCTTCAGCGGCAATGGATGGCCAGGTGAAAGCCATTCGTCAGGCACTGGATGCCGCAGGCTTCACCGATACGGCCATCATGTCTTACTCCACCAAGTTCGCCTCTTCATTCTACGGTCCGTTCCGGGAAGCAGCAGGAACGGCATTAAAAGGCGATCGTAAAACTTATCAGATGAATCCGATGAACCGCCGTGAAGCGATTCGCGAGTCCCTGATTGATGAAGCCGAAGGGGCCGATTCACTGATGGTGAAACCGGCTGGCGCCTACCTCGATATTCTGCGTGATATCCGCGAACGCACTACTCTGCCGCTGGCTGCGTACCAGGTGAGTGGTGAATACGCGATGATCAAATTCGCCGCGCAGGCGGGTGCCATCGACGAACGTAATGTGGTTCTGGAAAGCCTTGGTGCGATTAAACGTGCCGGTGCTGACCTGATTTTCAGCTATTTTGCCCTTGATCTTGCCGAGCAAAAAGTGCTCTGATAATCGTTACGCTTAGCAATGGATATCGCAACCGTTGCTAAGCGCTTTATGCCGTTATGGCAGCAAAACACCAGTGAAGTTGTACCCGAATAATTTAAAAGAAAGAGTAACGCGATGAAAGCACCTGCACTGCCTGCGGACGAGTCACGTCGTCTGGCCCAGTTACGTGCGCTCAACATTCTGCACACGCCTGCAGAAGAGCGTTTTGATCGTTTAACCCGCCTTGCTCGTCGTTTGTTCGGCGTGCCGGTTGCGCTGGTTAGCCTGCTGGAGGAGGACCATCAGTGGTTCAAATCTATCGCTGGCCAAAGCGCGGCGACCGCACCCCGTAATACTTCGTTCTGTGGCCACGCGGTCCTGCAAGACGATGTGATGGTGGTCGAAAACGCCCTTGAAGATGAGCGTTTCCACGATAATCCATTAGTGAAAACCTCAGAGAATCCCGTGCGCTTTTACGCGGGTTGTCCGCTGCGTACGCCAGCGGGTGCCAAAGTGGGCACGCTCTGTATCGTCGACCACCATGCGCGCGAATTTAATGCGGATGACATGAATACGCTGCGCGATTTGGCCGCGATGGCCGAAGCAGAGTTGGTGGCGTTCCAGACAGCGACCTCGGATGAACTGACGCAAATCACCAACCGTCGCGGATTGATGACGCTGGGACAGCTCGCGCTGAATGAGTGCGAAGTCAGGCAACTCCCGGCCAGTCTGACCTTCCTCGACCTCGACCGTTTTAAAGCTATCAATGATACGCTCGGCCACCGCGAGGGGGATCGTGCATTGATGGATTTTGCGGATGCGATGAAAGTGAGTTTCCGCCACGCTGATATCTTTGCCCGCCTGGGCGGTGATGAGTTTGTGGTGCTGTTTAACGGCTTACAGCAGGCCGATGCCGAGGGCGTTTTGGCGCGCTTTGATCGTTTCCTGCAAAAGCAAACTCAGGATCTCGACCGCCGCTACGCACTGCACTTCTCATCAGGCATTGTGGAGTTTGATCCCGACCATCCGCTGTCGCTGGAACAGCTGCTGGAAGGCAGCGATGCGCGTATGTACGAAGCCAAAAACGGCAAAAAAAAGCAGGCACAGTAATGCCAGGGCGTGCATAAGCACGCCCATTTGCCACCGCATCTTACCGTGGACGCGCAAGATCGCTAATCAGCGTCTGATTAAACTTCTGCGGCTCTTCCATCTGCGGCGCATGTCCCATACCTGGGAACTCAATTAAATGTGCCTCCGGAATCATCTTTGTCACCTGTTTGCCCAACACATTGTAATGACCTAACTGCGCTTTGACCGCAGCGGGAGCAATATCGCTGCCAATCGCGGTGGTATCGGCGGTTCCGATCATCAGCGTTGTCGGCACTTTCAGGTCTTTGAATTCGTAATAGACCGGCTGGGTGAAAATCATGTCGTAAATGAGCGCAGAGTTCCACGCCACCTTCTTGTGGCCTGGCCCGCTGTTGAGACCTGCCAGCATATCCACCCACTTGTCGTACTCCGGCTTCCACTGACCGCTGTAGTAAGTCGTCTGCTCATACTTTTTAATGCCCGCCGCACTGAGCTTCAGTTCGCGCTGATACCACTGATCCACCGAGCGCCACGGTGCGCCTTTGGTTTTCCAATCCTCCAGGCCAATCGGGTTCACCAGCACCAGCTTCTGTGTCTGCTGTGGATACATCAGCGCATAGCGCGTCGCCAGCATGCCACCGGTTGAATGCCCGATAATCACCGCCTTAGCAACGCCAAGATGCGCTAACAGTTGATGGGTATTCAGCGCCAGTTGCTGGAAGCTGTATTGGTAATTGGCGGGTTTCGTCGAGCTGCAAAAGCCAATCTGGTCCGGCGCAATCACCCGATATCCCTGCTGGCTAAGCGCTTTGATGGTGTCTTCCCAGGTTGCACCACAAAAATTCTTACCGTGCAGTAATACCACCGTTTGACCATTAGCCTGCTGCGCGGGTTTGACATCCATGTACCCCATGCTCAGCGGTTGCTGCTGTGAGGAGAAATTAAAGTGTTCAAGTGGGTAGGGATACTGAAAACCTTCCAACTGCTCGCCATACACATTGGCCGCTAACGCGGAGGTGGTGGGTAGCGCAGCCATCGCCGTCAAAATCACGGCAAGTGACTGTTTTAGCGGGAAACGAAAAGCCATGCGCACTGCTCCTGAGCTATGAAAAAACCATCAGTCTGGCACGTTAATCGCCAGTGCGTATTGATGAGGTGTGCCAGCGCCACGTTTTCTCATACTGTTAAGCTCGGCAAAGTGATGGAAAATTTGAGTTAAAAATAACGGGCGTGATTACGCTAAATATTCAACATCGATTCAACAAAAGCGGCCTTAATTTCACTAAAAGCAAGACCAGCCTTGATGACAAATAATAAAACAGCCAATTCCTTATAAAACTTTACGTTAATCGGATGAATGGAAAGATTAATTATTTTACACTGTGCCCAGTTAATGGAGGATCAAAAAGATGCCGCAAAAATACAACGAAGGGGTTATTGATTCGGTGACCAAATGGATTATGGACAATCTGGATCAGCGCTTAAGCATTGATGATATCGCCGTGAAATCGGGTTATTCTAAATGGTATTTGCAGAAATTATTTGCCCGCTATCATAATGAAACGCTGGCACGGTATATCCGTAAAAAGAAACTGGCATGCTGTGTCAGCGAGCTGAAATACAGCAACGCACCGATCATCAGTCTGGCCGTAAAATACCATTTTGAAAGCCAGCAATCGTTCACTCGCTCCTTTAAGCAAGTGATGGGTTGCACCCCACTCTACTGCCGTAAGCGTCAGCTGGGGAGCGAAGCCGAGCAGCAATTGAAAGAGAGCACTGATCCATGCGTGGTTTGCCGTAAGCATGGATTTAACAGCAGTGAGAAAATGAAAGAAGTGAGAACGCCAGCGCTGCGCTCAGGTCAATTTCCCTCACGTATTGATTGTGTGATGCGTTAATAAGTCGCGTCACTATTTTTCTTTGCAGGATTTGCTTAACAACGGATGGTTCGCCATCCGTTGTTAAGAATAGCCCTCATTGACCACGCTGAAATATTCTTCTCATCAGATAGCCTGTCAAAATTGATCCGGGAATAATTTTATCCGCCCTGTTTTCAATGTATTCTTATCAATAGGTTGATTTACAAACCATTAATTCATACCCGACCACGAAATGTTTTCCGATATTGTAACGGAGACGTATTCAAATTCTTTTTAAAATGTCGCCTTAACATTAATGGCGAAGAGAATCCGGCTTTTTCTGCGATCAGCTCAACCGGCTGGTCGGTTTTTTCCAAAAATCGCTGCGCCAATGCCAGGCGCTGATTCACTAACCAATCACTGAAACAGCTGCCGGTGGTTTGGTTAAAACGGCGCGTAAAACTGCGGCGACTCATCAACGCTCTCTCCGCCAACTGATCCAGCGTGAGGGCCTGCTGCAAATTTTCGGTGGCCCAACTGAGCGCCGACATAAATCGATCGTTGCCCGCCGAGTGATAGACCGGCTGCTCAATATATTGCGCCTGGCCGCCCTGCCGATGCGGCGGTACCACCAGCATGCGCGCCACATTGTTGGCCACATCCACTCCACACTGTTCACGCACCAGATGCAGGCAGCAATCGATACTCGCTGCAGTGCCCGCCGAGGTCACAATCTGCCCTTCGTCGATATACAACACGTCACGGTCAATCGTCACATCGGGGTAAAGCCGTTCAAAATCACTCATCCAACGCCAGTGTGTCGTGGCGCGCTGCTGATGCAGCAAGCCAGCGGCTCCGAGCACAAAGGCGCCAAGACACAAGCCAACAATCTGAGCCCCACGCTGGGCAGCCTGCTGTAACGCCTGCAACAACGCGGGCGGTGGCGCAACGGCAGGATCGCTCCAGCTGGGCACCACCACCATATCCGCTTCGGCCAGCATAGCCAGTTCATGCTCCGCGACAATCGAAAAACCGCTGTTGGTGCGAAGCGGACCGGCGTGGGTGGCACAGATCATTAATTGGTAGCAAGCTCGGCCATCTTCGCGTTCCGCCTTCTCAAACACCGCACAGGGAACGGAAAGATGAAACGGGATGATGTCGTCAAACACCACAATACCGACCTTAATGGGCGCATCCAGGTGCGCCATTTTTGGCGCAAAGTGAACGTTATTTGTCATGCGCAGTACTCCTTCACTTTCGGCACAATCGCCATACTGCTGTGCATCGGAAGTCACCCTGACTTCCCAATCAAAGAGATGATTAGTGATGAAAAACCTTTTTGCTTCAGGCACCTTAGCATTAGCGATGGCAATTTCAGGCAGCGCTATTGCCGAAGAACACAAAGCTGAAAATGCACCGACCATTCGTACCATGAGCGGTGCCACCGCCACCACCCAGCTGACGGCCAATCAAACCGCGGTCATCGTGATTGATATTCAGAACGAATACTTCGCTGGCGGCAAAATGCCCATTCCAGACGGTATGAAAGCACTGCAAAACAGCAAGCGCCTGGTTGAGTTTGCACACAAGCATGGCATGCCGGTGTTCTTCGTCCGCCATGAAGGCGCGGCAGATGGCCCGCTGTTCGCCAAAGGCAGCCGCTTCGCTGAATTCCATAAGGATTTGCAGCCGGGCAAAAATGATCGTGTCATTACCAAAGCCACACCGAGTTCTTTCGTGGGAACCGATTTGAAACAACAACTCGACAGTCTGGGCATCAAGCAGTTAATTGTCACCGGTCTAATGACCCATATGTGCGTGTCGTCCACCGCACGTGATGCCGTACCGCTTGGCTACTCGGTCATTATCCCGGAAGATGCCACCGCCACGCGCGATCTGGCGACCTGGGATAACAAGGTAGTCGATCACAAGGTGCTGCAGCAGAGCGCATTGACAGGCGTTGCTGATGTGTTTGCCGAGATCAAAACCACCGACGCGGTATTAGCGCTGCCCGTGCATTAATCACTGCACTGCTTTACCCGGTAATAACTTTTCAGACATCACCTTGCGGCAGGACAGACTCTCCTGCCGCGCCTGCTGTTGCTGCTCCGCTGACAAATCCTGCCACACGCTTTGCAGATGTTCTGCCAGACCTGACTGGAAATGAATTTTCTGCAGCGCATAGTCCGAGTTGCTGCCTTCAATAATCTGTTGCATCGCCTGGGGTGAGTTGTCGCGCCCATCATGGGTCAAGGTGCAGAACATGGCGATGTAATAGCCTTTGTCTTCATCGCTATAGTGCGGCATCAGCCACCAGACAGCCGCGCTGATGACGATAAGCACGGGCAGAAGGAATTTAAGTTTGAACATGGAATCATGGGCCTGTTGGAAAAAACGCGGCGATCTTAACAGATTCATCGGTTAACAGCCCTTAAACACCCACGGCAACGGTACGGCAAGTGAACGCCGCCTGCGTATTCTCTTAAAGTAACGTTTTCAGAGTTTATTTATTGAGCAGTTCGGCGCTGTTTGTTAATTTTGAGCCACTTTTCGCGCCATTGCGCTTCATCGTGCCCGCTGTCACAGGGCCAGTTTTTCGCCCTAAAGCGGCAGAAGCTGGGATAGCGGCCGACAGGGTTACAGGAATGATCATGTCCAACCATAAACTTAAAATGCATTTGATTTCGCTGGCGTTGCTGGCGGAAAAAAAGCTGACCACACGCAAACGCCTTCCCGCCTATCACGCCGCAGCCGAACAGGATATTAACCTGCAGAGTCGTGCTAATCCGCCTGCGCCCATTCCGCGTCAGGTTTGGATGTACTGGGAAAGTGAAAAGCTCCCGGCTGAAGTCCAGATTTTTGTCGATAAGATTGCCCGTGAAAACCCTGGCTATGCGTTGACGGTAATCAACAATCTCAATCTGCATGAATATTTACCAGACCTGAAGTTTGTCCACGCGGGGATGCGGGCTTCGCACAAAAGCGATGTGATTCGCCTGGAGCTGCTGCATCGTTATGGCGGAATCTGGATGGACGCCACCATTATCCTCAATCGCAGCCTCGATGAGCTGTTAGCGGTGAATGCGGATGAGCGTTATGACCTGGTGGCTTTTTACCGCGAGGAATCCACCCGCGATCGCGCTTATCCGGTTATGGAATCCTGGTTTCTCGCCGCGCCGAAAAACAATGCCTTTATCGGCCGCTGGCTGCACTGCTTCCGTCCGATTGTGGAGTTAGGCTCTGAAGCCTTCTTCCAGCAATTATTGGCGCTGCCGAACTACGACACAATTCTGCAGGGCATCAAAACGCCGGATTATCTGGTGGTGTATATCGCTCAGCAGCAGGCGCTGCGGGAAGAGAATCACTACAACTTCTACTTACGCAAAGCGGAAGCCGGTGCGTTATTGTATCAAACGCTGAGCGGCTGGCGTCCGGTGAAACTGAGCCGCATGCTGATGGTGGACGCTTTACCGGAGGTGTTGCCACCGGTGTATAAGCTCACCAGCTTTGACCGCAAATATATCGCGACGCATCTAAAGTACGGCGTGGTCAACAGCGATAGCCTGCTGGGGCAAGTATTGCTGCACGACCAGCCGAAAAACCTGACACCTGCAGTGACGCCGTTACGCAGAGCCAGGCATTAGCGCTGCAACCTCAGCATAAAGCTGAACCTCGTACACTGGCGTCGCCTTTGATGGCGACGTGATAACTCACAGCGCCTGCGCACACGCCCAGGCTGAACTCCACGCCCACTGGAAGTTGTATCCGCCGAGCCAGCCGGTGACATCCACCACTTCACCAATAAAGTACAAACCGGGCACATCGCGCGCTTCCATGGTTTTGGAGGAGAGTTGCGTGGTATCGACGCCGCCCATCGTCACTTCGGCAGTGCGATAACCTTCGGTGCCATTCGGCTGCACACGCCACTGATGCAACGTGATGACCAACTCGGTCTGCTGCTTGCTGTTGAGCTGCTTCAGCGTCACATCCGGGATCTGCTTCAGCTCCTGCAACACTTCCACCAGACGCTTCGGCAGGATTTTCGCCAGGCTGTTTTTCAGGCTGAGATTCGGATGCGCCTCGCGCTGCACGTTGATGAATTCTTCCAGCGAGGTTTCCGGCGACAGATTAATGGTGACAAACTCACCCGGCTGCCAGTAGCTGGAGATTTGCAATATCGCCGGACCCGACAAACCGCGATGGGTAAACAGCATCGCTTCTTTAAACAGCGTGCCATCCTGCGCGGTGATGGTGGTGGGCAATGACACACCCGATAAGGTATGCAGCTGCTCAAGCAGTGGCTTATGCAGCGTAAACGGCACCAGGGCTGCGCGCGTCGGGAACACTTTCAAACCAAACTGCTCGGCCACTTTGTACCCGAATGGTGTCGCGCCCAGACCCGGCATCGATAAGCCACCGCTGGCGATCACCAATTTCTCAGCCTGCACCTCGGAGCCATTCAGTTGCAGCCTGTAGCCGTTTTCATCGCGCGTCACGCTCAGCACTTCACTGCGCAAGCGCAACGTCACCTGCCCGTCTTCGCACTCTTTTAACAGCAAATCCACGATCTGCTGCGCAGAATCATCGCAGAACAACTGGCCGAGGGTTTTCTCGTGATACGCAATCTTGTGGCGATTCACCAGATCGATGAAGTCCCACTGGGTGTAACGCGCCAATGCCGACTTACTGAAATGCGGGTTGTGCGAGAGATAGGCGGCCGGTTCGGTGTACATATTGGTGAAGTTACAGCGGCCACCACCGGACATCAGGATTTTACGTCCCGCTTTTTTGCCGTTATCCAGCAACAGCACCCGACGACCCAACTGCCCTGCCTGCGCCGCACAGAACATGCCGGCAGCGCCTGCACCTATTACGATAACGTCAAACTTGTCCACAGTGCTTAATCCACATAATTGAAAGGCGGTGATTGTAGAGATCTGCGGCATTTCGCGCCAGCGTCAAAAAAATGCCGTAAATGTGTCATATTGTAACTCGCTTATTTTTCAGTCTTTTTACCTTGTCCGATGGGGTTTGTGGCAATTTTAAGACAAAAAAGGACTATATTTTCCTTTCACATCATGCGGGTTGTCGCCGATAATGCGCCGCGTTCATGTCCTCCAAAAAATGGCGTAACGTTTATGCTACATCTGTTCGCTGGTCTTGACCTCAGTACCGGCCTGTTTTTGGTTATCGCTCTGCTGTTCGTATTGTTCTATGAGGCAATCAACGGTTTCCACGACACTGCTAACGCAGTCGCTACCGTCATCTATACCCGCGCGATGCGGGCGCAATTGGCGGTTGTGATGGCGGGTGTTTTCAACTTCTTAGGCGTTTTGCTGGGCGGCTTGAGCGTGGCTTATGCCATCGTGCATATGCTGCCAACTGATTTACTGCTGAATGTGGGTTCCGCTCACGGCCTCGCCATGGTGTTCTCCATGCTGCTGGCGGCCATCATCTGGAACCTCGGCACCTGGTATCTGGGTTTGCCGGCATCCAGTTCTCACACCTTGATCGGCGCGATTATCGGCATTGGTCTCACCAATGCGCTGATGACCGGCACCTCGGTCGTTGACGCACTCAACCTGCCGAAAGTCATCAATATTTTCCTGTCTCTGATTCTGTCGCCGATTGTCGGTCTGGTGATTGCCGGTGCGCTGATCTTTATTCTGCGTCGTTACTGGAGCAACACACCTAAGCGCGCGCGTATCCATATGACACCCGCTGACCGTGAAAAAATCGATGGCAAGAAGAAGCCACCGTTCTGGACGCGTACTGCGTTGATCGTCTCGGCCATTGGCGTGAGTTACTCCCACGGCGCTAACGATGGTCAGAAGGGCATTGGCCTGATTATGCTCGTGCTGATTGGTGTGGCACCCGCTGGCTTCGTGGTCAACATGAACGCTTCGGGTTATGACATCACCCGGACTCGCGATGCGGTCAATCACCTGGAACAGTATTACCAGCAACATAGCGATTCACTCACGCATATCATCCAGATGGCACCGCCTGCGGTTCCCTCCCCGGAAGAAGCGGTGGGCGGCCCGCATGAGTTCCATTGCGATAGCAGCCGTGCGCTGCAAGCCATTGACCGTGCGCAAGTGCTGCTGACTAATCTGAACAGCTACGATCAACTCACTGTTGATCAGCGTAGCCAGATGCGTCGCCTGCTGATGTGCGTCTCAGACACGGCCGATAAAGCCGCGAAGCTGCCAGAGACCACCCCGGACGATAAGCGCTTCCTTAACAAGTTGAAGGGCGATCTGCTGGGCACCGTCGAGTACGCGCCGATCTGGATCATCATGGCGGTGGCGTTAGCGCTGGGCATTGGCACCATGATTGGCTGGCGTCGCGTGGCGACCACCATCGGTGAGAAAATCGGTAAGAAAGGCATGACTTATGCGCAAGGCATGTCAGCGCAGGTCACTGCGGCTGTGTCGATTGGTATCGCGAGCTATACCGGAATGCCGGTTTCGACCACGCATATTCTGTCATCATCCGTTGCCGGTACCATGCTGGTGGATGGCGGTGGATTACAGAGCCGTACGATCAAAAACATCGCCATGGCGTGGGTGTTCACCCTGCCGGTCTGTATTGTGCTGTCAGGTTCGCTCTACTGGATCGCGCTGAAAATTATCTAAGCCTTTAACGGCAAACAAGAGGGCGACTGTTCAACACAGGTCGCCCTTTTTTATTGCCGCTATTTAATGCCAGATCGCCAGGCCAACCAGACTCACCACCACCAAAAAACAGAGCCCGCTGGTCAGGACAAACTGCCTGCGTACGCGCTCGCAGCGGCGAATAAATTCGTCGTCGTGATGATCGCGATAGCGTTTATCCCAGATATAACGCACCAGTCGCACCTGCTTGCTCGGTTGACCATGAGACGTGAAGAAACCTGCCCCATCCACATATTGATACAGCAGCGGATCGCAACCGCGCAGCACAGCCAATAGCGAGCGCAAAGAAGAGAAGTAGCGCGCCATATTCACCAGACAAACCACACACAGAGCCCAAAAAAGCGCGATAGTGCTGATCATGTTCCCCTCCCAGCTGGAGCCGCAATGACGTCGAAGGCAGCGGGGAAATGCTGTAGACGCCCCACGGGAAATTAACCAGCCACAGATGAATCGAATTGCATTGTTGTTATGCGAACCCGAGCGCGTTACCCAGACGGCAGTGGCACTCATTTTCAGTGTAGGAGATCTGTTCAATTTTTTTCCAGCGATGATTTTCGTTCACCGCGAGTGAAAATTGCGATAGCGCTTGATCTTCCTCACAAGCGAGCCGTGGATTGCAGCATTTGTTAACAACTCTGGCTATACTCAGGTCATAACAACAGAACGCCTGCAGGGCATAAATTGTGGTTGGTGGCGCTTCATCGCTGTTTCGCGCAGAGGATTTCGCTCGCCGAGCGGCGGGAATTCAGGTAGCCCCAGAATCTTGAGAAGGAGTTTTATCATGGCTTATAAACACATCCTGATTGCAGTAGACCTTTCCCCGGAAAGCCAGTTGCTGGTTGATAAAGCCGTTTCACTGGCCCGTCCTTATGATGCAAAAATCTCGCTGATCCACGTTGATGTGAATTACTCAGACCTTTATACCGGGCTGATTGACGTCAATCTGGGCGACATGCAGAAACGCATTTCTGAGGAGACGCACACCGCGCTGAAAGAACTTTCTACCAACGCCGGTTATCCGATCAGTGAAACCCTGAGCGGCAGCGGCGATCTCGGCCAGGTGCTGGTGGATGCGATTAAGAAATACGATGTGGATTTGGTGGTCTGTGGCCACCATCAGGATTTCTGGAGCAAGCTGATGTCATCAGCGCGCCAGCTGATCAACACCGTGCATATCGATATGCTGATTGTGCCGCTGCGTGACGAAGAAGACGAATAAAAACAGGGCCAGTAATGGCCTAATGCCGATCAGTTAAGACAAAAATGATCGGTTGAACGATCCGGCAGTTCTGCAAGAATCCGTAATCTCTCAGGGATTACGGATTTTTTTATGCTTCTCAGTCAGGCTCTCGATATCGTTCATAAGTTTACGCCTCAGGAATTCTCGAGGCTTTCCGATCTCCTTTCTCCTGAACTCATTGACGAGTGTCTCGCTGATACCGGGACAGTGACGTTACGAAAGCGCCGTTTATCGATGGAAATGATGGTCTGGGCTGTAACCGGCATGGCACTTTTT